>CACZSC010000287.1 GCA_902783755.1 uncultured Ruminococcus sp.
AAGATCTCTGAGGATTGCTTTATGTAGATCTCCCTTTCCACCCTCGACTGTGTGTCCGCTATGAAGTATGTCACCTCGTCGAGCGCCCTTATCTTCTGTTCGGACACGCTGAGATCGTATTTGCCCCGCAAAGTGTCGATCTTGTATTCGAACTTACCGAGGCTGCTCTCTATGACTTTTCTGAAAGCGTCCGCGCCGAACTTCTTTATGTATTCATCCGGATCCTTGGCCCCGGTGAGCTTCAGTATCCTGACCTCGATACCCGTTTTCTCAAGGATGTCTATAGCCCGTTTCGTAGCCTTCTGTCCCGCCTCGTCCGAGTCGTACGACAGTATCACCTTGTTCGTGTATTTTGACAGCAGGCGCGCCTGCTCGTCGTTTATGGCCGTTCCCAGAGTGGCCACCGCCATCTCGAATCCTGCGTCGTGTAGGCTTATGACGTCCATGTACCCCTCGCACAGGATCATGAATCCTGCCTTCGAGTTCTTGGCGTAGTTCAGGGCGAACAGGTTTTTCAGTTTTTTGAACGCCGGAGTGTCGCTCGTGTTGAGGTACTTGGGCTTCGAATCGTCCAGGACCCTTCCGCCGAAAGCGATCACCTGTCCCGCGGTGTCTATTATCGGGAACATGACCCTTCCCCTGAAGTAGTCATACTGGCGCCCGTTGTATTCTCTACCGAAAAATCCCTTCGTGATCTCTTCTTTGGTATAGCCGAGCTCCGTAAGCTTTTTTACAAGAGAATCTCCCCTGTCCGGGTCGTAACCCAGGCCGAAGCGCCTCACTATATGGGTCGAAAGCCTGCGCTTCCCGAAAAAATATGCTCTGGCCTTCTCGCCGGTCTGCTCATCGTTCAGCTGGTCCCGGAAGAACCTCGCGGCCTCCAGGTTCATTTCAAGTACCCTGGTCCTGGTCACGCCCGAGCTCTTCTGCCTGTAATCGTTCTCGTACTCGGAGAGGTTTATCCCCGCTCTTTGTGCCAGCTTCTCCAGGGCAGCCATGTAATCCAGGTTCTCCGCCTTCATGAGGAAGGATACCGCGTCCCCGGCGGCTCCGCACCCGAAGCAGTAGAAGCTCTGGGTCCCCGGATATACCGTGAACGACGGGGTCTTCTCACTGTGGAACGGGCACAGTCCCTTCAGGTTCGACCCGGTGCGCTTGAGATTCACGTAAGAGGATATGAGGGTCTCAATGTCGCACCTGGCTTTTATGTTTTCAATAACGCTCTTCGGAATCATAGGCCCTCCTTTCTGTCCTGTTAACGATAGCACATCCCGTGCACCGAAAATGACTCACGCGCCTGAAATCAGATCCTGTCCGGAGATTCCCAGCTCTGGGGTATGAAAATCTCCTTGTATTTCTCTATGGCATATCTGTCGGTCATGCCGCAGATATAGTCGCAGACGCATCTCTCCGCAGTTTCCTGCTCGATCCTGTTCCTGAAGAACTCAGGCATCTTGTCCGTGTTCTTCATGAAATACTCAAAGAGATACCTCAACAGATCCATCGCCTGTTTCTCGCCCCGCTTCGCAACTGGATTGTGGTAAACGTTGTCGAAAAGGAACTGCCTGAGGCCCATCATGGCCTCTTCCACCTCAGGAGCCATCCTGATCTCGTTCCTGTCGGTGCTGTTCTCTATCACCGAGGACACCATTGTGTTTATCCTCTCGCTGTGGGTGTTTCCCAGCACTTTCCTGAGCTGTTTCGGGATATCGTCCGCAGTGATTATCCCTCCCCTGATGGAGTCGTCTATGTCGTGGTTGATGTACGCGATCCTGTCCGCGAATTTCACTATGATCCCCTCGAGCGTTGAAGCCATGCAGTCTCCCGTGTGGTTCATGATCCCGTCACGAACCTCCCAGGTCAGGTTCAGCCCCGCGCCGTTGTTCTCAAGTTTCTCCACCACACGCACGCTCTGCTTGTAGTGGGTGAAATCCTTCGAGAAGCATTCCTGCATGACGATCTCCCCGGCGTGGCCGAAGGGCGTGTGCCCGATGTCATGTCCCAGAGCTGCCGCCTCGCAAAGGTCCTCGTTCAGCATGAGGGCCCTGGATATGATCCGCGCTATCTGGGTGACCTCCAGCGTATGGGTCAGCCTGTTCCGGTAATGCTCGTCAGTGGGAAAAAGAAACACCTGGGTCTTGTGCATAAGTCTCCTGAAAGACTTTGAATGCAGTATCCGGTCCCTGTCCCTCTGGAATTCCGTCCTGTTGCGGCATTCCGTGATGGGGTAGTCCCGGCCCCTGGTGTTCTCGGTCAGGAAGGCGTAGGGAGAAAGGAATTTTCTCTCGCGTTCGTAGAAAATCTCTCTGACGCATTTGTTTTCCGCCATGTCTTTTCCCCGCTTTCCGTCAGTTATATCAAATTGTTCTTCCACTTATAATATACGTGTAAATTTCTTTTTTCAGCAATCCGCCCTTCTTTTTTCTCTTTTTATGAATGCGCAGAGCGCTTTTCCGTTGGTCGCGTCGATTACATGAGCCTCGAATTTCCCGGCATCCGCCGAAAGGACCGCGCAGGTCATCTTCACGCATTCGCCGAATTCCGCGCTGTCTTCCACGGCCCCTATCTTCGGTACCGACTGGGTCAGTTTCCCGTAATCGGAATACGAAACCGACACTTCGTACACGTCATAATCCCTGTATACGGCGAATCCCGCTTTCTCCACGGCCGCCTTGGCCGCAGCGGAATACGCACGCGACAATCCTCCCGTACCAAGCAGGATGCCTCCGAAATATCTGGTGACCACGACGCAGAAATCCGTCGCCCCCGACGACTTCAGCACATTGAGGACCGGGATACCTCCCGTCCCCTGTGGCTCGCCGTCGTCAGAATACCTGACTAGGGATCCTTCGGATATCATATACGCGAAGACATGGTGCTTCGCAGCGAAATATTTTTTTCTCCTGGACTCGATATACGCCCTGGCTTCCGCCTCATCCGAGACCGGTACGGCTCCAGCTATGAACCGGGACCTTTTCTCCTCGATCTCCGCTTCAGCCTCCCTGGCCAGAGTTTTCAGTTCGCCGTTTTCAGGATTTTGATCTGTCATTGGCCTCTCACAATTCTTCAATGATATATTTCTTGATCTTGGCGTAGAGCTTGTCGTCCACGACGCACCTGCAGTCGATGCCTTCCGTCGTGTACTCCATCTCCACGTCGTCTCCGTCCTTGTATATGATGCCGGTGATTGCCCCGTCCTCCGGCGGTATGTGGAGCACCACCCTGTGCTTCCCGCTCATGGACATCTTTTCGATGAGCGAGACCAGTGTGTCGCATCCCGCCCCGGTCTTGGCCGAGATGAACACCACCTGGGTGCCGGTGCCGGCGGCAAGGGTCTTCATGTGTATCAGAGCGTCCCTGTCAGTGCATATGTCGCATTTGTTGAAGACATAAACCGTGGGTTTGCCTGCGGCTCCCAGTTCTTCAAGAAGCTGCGTGGTGACCTCGGTCTGGGACGCGAACTCCGGACTGGAGGAATCTATCACTATAACTATTATATCCGAATATACGGCTTCATCAAGTGTGGATTTGAAGGCTTTGATGAGATGGTGAGGGAGATTCCTGATAAACCCGACCGTGTCTGTCAGGAGCAGTTTCGTTCCGTTCGGAGTCGTAAACTGCCTTGTAGTGGGATCAAGAGTGGCGAAAAGCTTGTCCTCGGCCAGGATCCCGGCTCCCGTCAGATAGTTCAGCAGGGTGCTCTTCCCCGCGTTGGTGTATCCGACGATGCCCACTTTCGTAAGTCCGGAGCTGTCCCTCTGGCTCCTCATGACCAGCCGGTTCTTCTCCACCTTTTTCAGCTCCTGCTCCAGGGATGATATCCTCTCGCGGACCCGCCGCCTGTCGATCTCAAGCTTCGTCTCGCCGGGGCCTCTTGCTCCGACTGAACCGGACGACGCGCTGCCGCCCTGCCTTGAAAGCGACTTCCCCTTTCCGATGAGTCTCGGGGAGCTGTATTTCAGCTGGGCGAGCTCCACCTGGAGCCGGCCCTCGCTGGTCCTGGCATGGGCTGCGAATATATCGAGTATGAGCATGCTCCGGTCGATCACCGAAACTCCGCCTATGGCATCCTCTATGGAACGGATCTGGGACGGTGAAAGCTCGCAGTCGAATACCACGAGCTCCGCAGAAAGATTTTCGCAGTATTCCTTCAGCTCATCTATCTTGCCCTTCCCGAATACGGTTTTGACATCGGGAGTTTCCCTGCACTGTGTCAGTCTTGCCGCGCACTCGAGATCCGCGGTGTCCGCCAGCTGCTCCAGCTCATCAAGGGAGACCAGACACTCCGGCTCCATGCCCTGCCTGTATATCGCGCACAGAATGACTTTCTGTTTTTCATTATTGATGATGTTTTCCGTCATAAGCTGCCTCCTTGGAAAAAATAAAGAAGCCGGACAGGATTACGGTCTCGCCATATTCCTACCCGACTGTTTCTGCGAATAAGGTATGCTTCTTTATTACTTCGCGGTCTGCTCAAGACGCTTCTTGAACTTGTCAACACGTCCGCCGGTATCAACGAACTTCTGCTTACCTGTGTAGTAAGGATGGCACTTTGAACAAATGTCAACACGAAGCTCGCCGTTTGCATCACTCTTCGTAGAATGAGTAACGACTGTCTCGCCGCAAGCGCAGCGGATCGTTACCTCTTTATAATCGGGATGGATGCCGTTCTTCATTTCTTTTCACCTCAATGCATAGTTACTCACGTCGGGAGATTATATCATACTACTTTTCAAATTGCAATAACTTTTTTCAAAAATGTGCCCGCTGTTTTTACGGAAACAAAAATCAGGGGCGTAAAACCCCTGATCCGGCTCATTTTTCACTTATTCCTCAGCTCCGCCGGAAGTTCCGATGGGAGTCTTGAAATATGAGAATTCGATAACATCGTTGGCCGTAAGGGTCGTATCACCGGCTCTCGCCTTGGGTTCCTCGCCGTTTACGGTGAACACCCATGCGCAGACGTTCTCGCCTGCAGCGTCGGTACCGGTCCTGTATTCAGTACCGTCTATGTCGGCTACCATTGCGAAGGCTTTCCCGTTGCTGTCCAGCTCATATCCGATGTCGTTCACCATCAGGGCGTCCTCGGCTGCTTTCAGGACAGAAGGAGCGGCATCTGCGGTACCCACCGCGTCATACTCATATCCGTCAAGGATATACACACCGTCCACTACAAAGGAGACTGAACAGTGTACCGTAACCTTGTTGCTGTTACCGCCGTTTCCGCAGGCCACGAGAGCCAGCGCGACGAGTGCGACAAGGGCAATGATCAAAGCAATCTTTTTCATGATTCCCTCCATATGTTCTCGATTTGTTTCGACATAAAGATTATATACGCCGAAACGACGTTTGTCAACAATATTGGCCAAAGCACGCCCCTCAGAAAGGTCTGAAAACGGATATTTTCACAAACTTTCCTTCCTTTTATTTACACGCCAAAACGCAGGTGGTATAATCCTCTCAACAAATGATAAATCATATCGGGAGGCGCCATGTACAGGATCCTGAAAAAAGAGATACTGAACCCCACGGTCATAAAGATGACGGTGGAGGCGAAGTTCGTCGCAAAAAAGGCAGAGCCCGGACAGTTCGTCATACTTAGGGTCGGTGAGGACGGCGAGAGGATTCCCCTCACCATAGCCGACTACGACAGGGACGCCGGCACCGTCACCATCATTTTCCAGAAGGTGGGAGCCACCACGGACGCACTGGCGGAAAAGAATGAAGGGGAATACATACACGACTTCGTGGGACCACTCGGAAAGGCCACTGAGACCGAAGGACTGAAAAAAGTGGCCGTCGTCGGCGGAGGCGTGGGCTGCGCCATCGCTTTCCCCGTCGCGAAGAAGCTCCATGAGCTTGGATGTACGGTCCACTCCGTAGTGGGATTCAGGTCCCGCGACCTGGTAATACTCGAGGACGATTTCGCAGCCGTCTCAGACAGATTCGTAAGGATGTCGGACGATGGTACCTGGGGAGAAAAGGGTCTTGTGACCAATGCCCTCAGAGCACTGATCGAGTCCGGCGAGGAATATGACGAGGTCATCGCCATAGGACCGGTCATAATGATGAAGTTCGTTGCCGCCCTCACGAAGGAGTTCGGCATAAAGACGGTCGTCAGCATGAACCCGATCATGATAGACGGCACCGGGATGTGCGGATGCTGCAGGCTCACCGTAGGCGGGAAGACCAAATTCGCCTGCGTCGACGGGCCGGACTTCGACGGACATGAAGTGGATTTCGACGAAGCCATGAGGCGGGGCGCAATGTACCGCGACTTTGAGAGGAAGGCCCGCGAGGAAAACTGCAACCTATTCCGCAAGGAGGTGGACAGGAATGCCTAACATGTCACCGAAAAAGCACGAGATGCCGTCCCAGGCTCCGGAGATAAGGAAGAGCAATTACGACGAGGTGGCCCTCGGATACACTGAGGAGATCGCCCTCGACGAAGCCGCAAGGTGCCTCAACTGCAAGAACATGCCCTGCGTATCCGGCTGCCCCGTGGGAATAGAGATACCGAGGTTCATAAAGAAGATCTGCGAGAAAGACTATGACGGCGCATATGACGTCATCGCCGAGGCCAGTTCCCTTCCCGCCGTATGCGGACGGGTATGCCCCCAGGAGACACAGTGCGAGGCAAAGTGCGTGAGAGGCATCAAGGGAGAGCCCGTCGGTATCGGCAGGCTCGAGAGATTCGTGGCCGACAGGCACAACGAGACTTTCACTGAAAAGCTAACGGCTCCGGAGCCCAACGGCCATAAAGTGGCTGTCATAGGATCCGGTCCCTCCGGCCTTACCTGCGCGGGGGATCTTGCAAAGAAAGGCTATGACGTCACCATATTCGAGGCGCTGCATACTCCCGGAGGAGTCCTTGTATACGGCATCCCCGAGTTCAGGCTCCCGAAATCCATCGTGTCGAAGGAGATCGACACCCTGAAGGAACTGGGCGTGAAAATCGAGACAAACATGGTCATCGGCAAGGTCATATCCATAGACGAGCTTATGGAAGACGGGTTCGAAGCCGTATTCATAGGCACGGGCGCAGGACTTCCGAGGTTCATGGGGATACCCGGCGAAAACCTCTGCGGAGTCTATTCCGCCAATGAGTTCCTCACAAGGATCAATCTCATGAAAGCATACAGAGAGGGATCATCGACCCCGATCGCTCACTCCCGCTCCGTCGCCGTCGTGGGCGGAGGCAACGTAGCCATGGACGCGGCCCGCTGCGCGAAGCGCCTGGGAGCCGAGAACGTATATATCGTATACAGAAGAAGCGAGAAGGAGCTTCCCGCGAGAGCCGAGGAAGTGGAGCACGCGAAGGAAGAAGGCATAATCTTCAGGCTGCTCACGAATCCCGTCGAGATACTTTCAGACGATAAAGGAAACGTATGCGGTATCAGATGCGTGGAGATGGAGCTGGGTGAACCGGACGCCAGCGGCAGACGGAGTCCCGTGGTAAAACAGGGATCGGAATTTGAGATCCCCCTCGACTGCGTCATTATGGCCATAGGAACGAGCCCCAACCCGCTGATCAAATCCACCACGGAAGGGCTTGAGGTCACGAAGCACGGCGGGATCGTAACGGACGACGGAGGACTGACGTCCAGGACCGCCATATACGCGGGCGGGGACGCCGTAACCGGAGCCGCCACAGTGATCCTGGCCATGGGAGCCGGAAAGACCGCCGCAAAGTCCATAGACGAGTATATAAGATCGAAATAACTGGCAGAACAGAAAAATACAGGGACAGGAGTACGTCACGGCTCCTGCCCCTTTTTCTTCTGCCTATTTCCTGTGCTTTTCCCGGTACTCTCCCGGAGTCACGCCTTCATATTTCTTGAATACCCTGGCGAAATGCCCCTGGGACGAGAACCCCAGATAGGAGCTTATCGCCGACAGCTGCCTGTCCGAATACCTGAGGAGCCTTTTGGCCTCCTCCGTCTTTTCCTTCAGGATGAAGTCTGTCAGGGTCTGCCCTGTTTCCTTTTTGAACTTTCCGGAGAGATATGGCCGGCTGAAGAAGAACTCCTCCGCCATCTTATCCACGCTGATGGGCTCGGAAAGGTGATGCCTCACATAGTTCGCCACGTCCAGCGACAGCTTGGTGGCATGCCTGCCGCGGTGCAGCTTCTCCACCTGCTCGGTGAACTCCAGCAGCATGTGGTACTGCAGGTTCTGGATCCCGTCGTGGGTGTTCAGAAGCTCTACCCTCTGTATATACGCGTCTGACAGGGAAAAGGCGTCGTCCTCGCTCATCCCGCCCCTTATGGCGGCTCTCGATGTCAGTGTCACCGTCACGATGAACAGATTCCGCATCTGCCTGAGCTGGTCTTTTGCTATGGTCCCGCTCCGCACGGCCGGTGCCGAGGCCAGCCACCGTCTCAGTGCAACGCTGTCCCCTTTCCTGACGATGCTCATGAGCGCCTCCTCTATCGCAAGCGTGTTGTGCTTCTGAGGGGCTCCCGCTTCCTCATACACCCTGGAAGTGCGCCTTTTCTCCACGCCATCCTTCAGTTCCTGCTGCTGTGCCTCGCTGATGGCAAGGTCGGAGATCTCAAGCTTCTCCCCGCCGTTGAGGAAGTGGTTCACGGTGCAGAGCATCTGAAGCAGAGTCTCCACCGGAATCCTCCTTATGGAGTTCATTCCTTCGACGAAGGCCGGCACCTCCTCGGGAGGCACCTCCGCTTCGAAGGCCAGCTTCCTCAGATTCTGCTCGTCCGCCATTATCTGGGCGGTAGGTCCGGCCACTATCGTTATGTCATCTGCATTCATGACTCCGTAGTAGTGGAACAGCGGAGTGCAGTAGTATCCCACGTGCCCTGTAACGGAAAATATCTCCTTCCTGTAAAGATCCATCGGATCCCTCGGGAGCCCGGCGGGAAAGTTCCGGCAGATCTCCTCCCCTTCCCTGTATATCCGGACCGGGACTCCTGAAAGCCCGGCAAGGGATCTTGCCAGATATTCGTAATCTATCATAAAAAGCGCCTCCGTACACATTTTGTATTACAAATATACGGTATTCCTTACAAAAATGCAATACTTCGGGCAAAAAGTACGGTATAATGTATGATGAAAACTGTTACTGCCGGAGGAAAAGTGATGAGCATACAACAGTCAGTGGCATACGGTGTCATACGGATCGTGCTGCCGGCATACTACCGCAGCCACAGGTTCGATTACCGGGCTCAGCGTACTGCCTGGGACAGGATAACGCCGCAGAAGCTACCGAAAGGCGTCATGTCCAGGCCCGTCGACGAGGATGGCGTACAGGGTGAATTCCTGTATATGGAAGGAAACCCGCAGGACACCACCGTCCTGTACATACACGGAGGCGGTTTCGTAGTAGGAAGCACGAAGGCCATCCGTCCCCTGACGGGCAATCTGGTCAAAACCCTCGGTCTGAACCTGCTCAGTATAAACTACCGTCTGGCCCCTGAGCACCAGTATCCCGCAGCCCACGAGGACTGCATGAACGCCTACCGGTGGCTGCTGAACCAGCCCTTCGGGAAGCGCCTGCTCATCATGGGCGAAAGCGCAGGCGGCAACCTGATCCTCGGGACCGTGCTCCACGCGAAAGACGATGGGCTTCCCCTCCCGGAGTGCGTCGTGGGAATGGCGCCGACCGTACAGTACGACATCGATTTCCCGAGCTACACCGAAAACCTGAAGTCCGACTGCATAGTCGCCGGCATATCCGAAGAGACCAAGGCTGATTATGTGTACTGCGGAGACCAGGAGAAACTCCACGATCCGTACTTCGCTCCGTACTACGGAGATTTCAGCGGATTCCCTCCCACCATGCTCATCTGCTCAGATACGGAGTTTCTCCGGGACGACTCGGTCTTCCTGCATGAAAAGCTTCAGAAGGCGGGAGTCACGAGCAGACTGTGCGTATTCCATAAGACGATGCATATTTTCCCTGCGTTTCCGGTATTGCCCGAGAGCAAGGAAGCCTACAGAAAGATCAAAGACTTTGTCTATGAGGTAATGAAAATATGAAAGCAGTAAGGCTGAGGACAGAATATCTTATAGACCCGCTGGGCGTCGATTTTTCTCGGCCCCGTCTCATGTGGAACTGCGAGGGCGGGATCAGGCAGACCGCATACCGGATTGTTGCAGGCAGCTGGGACAGCGGTAAAGTCGAGAGTCCATCCATGCGCGCCGAATATCCGAAAAAGCTCCGTGACCGGGAACGGGTCGTATGGAAGATCTGTCTCTGGGACGAGAACGGTGAGGCCGGTGAATGGAGCGAAGCGTTCTTTGAGACCGGGATATCATCATGGGAAGCAAAATGGATAACAGGTGATTATGCCGTAAACAGAAAGGAGCGCTACCCCGTCGATTGCTTCCGCAAAACATTCGAGGTCGGCAGGGAAGCCGTGAGCGCAAGGCTGTATATAACCGCCTGCGGGCTCTACGAAGCGCAGCTCGGCGGAAAACGGGTGGGAAATTTCGTGATGGCCCCGGGGTACACGGATTACCGCAAGCGCGTCCAGTACCAGACATACGATGTGACCGGGCAGGTAAGCGAAGGTGAGAACGAGCTGACGGTGCAGCTGGCGGACGGCTGGTACCGTGGTTCCACCGGAGCCTGGGGAAGAAAGAATCAGTACGGTACGGAGACGAAGCTCCTTGCCCAGCTGGAAATAACATATGCGGACGGCCACAGGGACACGGTGGCCACCGATGAGAGCTGGCAGTGGTCCGATGACGGTCCGGTCCGTTTCGCGGACAACAAGGACGGGGAGACCGTCGAGGCCTTCCGCTCCCCGTTATACAATGGTCATGCAAAAGTTACGAAACACAGCGTCATACCGTCTGCATCAAACAACGTCCCCGTCACCGAGCACGAGACCTTCAAGCCGTCTCTGATCACGACCCCTTCCGGCAAAACCGTGCTGGACTTCGGACAGAACATAGCAGGCTACGTATCGTTTTCACTTGATGCCAGGGTCGGGCAGCGCATCCTTCTCCGTTTCGGAGAGATGCTCGACGCAAACGGCGAATTCACCCAGGAGAACATCCAGCTCAAGAGAAAGGGATTCATCACTCCTCTCCAGCAGGTGGACTACACCTGCGCCGAGGGAAGGAACGAGTATAAGACCAGATTCGCGGTCTTCGGATTCCGGTATGCCCTGGTCGAGACGGAAGTTCCCTTCTCTCCAGGTGATTTCACGGCCATCGCTGTCTATTCCGACCTGGAGCAGACCGGCCGGTTCGAGTCCTCGAACGAGCTTCTGAACAGATTCTTCGATGCGACCGTATGGTCTGCAAAGGGCAACCACCTGGATATTCCTACCGACTGTCCTACCAGGGAACGCCACGGATGGACCGGGGACGCCCAGATATTCGCCCGCACCGCAAGCTATCTGTTCAGCTTCGCGCCTTTCGCACGCAAATACGAGAACGATCTGATCGACGCCCAGCACAGAAACGGCAACTTCACCCAGATAGCCCCCGTAGGAGGAGTGGATCCGTACATGAACACCATGGACGGCTCCGCCGGCTGGTCCGACGCAGGCGTCCTTATCCCCTGGGTTATATACAGCCAGTACGGAGACAGGCGGATCCTTGAGGATACTTACGATAACATGCGGCGGTTTGCGCTGTACAAGATAAAGACGGTGGGAAAATGGTACCTCACCTCAGTACCCACAGGGATCGGTCTGAAAGGCTCACGCTCGATATCGAACTACGGACAGTCCTACGGCGAGTGGGCGGAGCCCTCGGACGTGAACCCTTTCAGTATAAAGGATTTCATAAATCCCCATCCGGAGGAGACCACGGCATATATCGTATACATGCTCCGGCATATGGAAAAGATCGCCTCCCTGCTCGGCAGAACCGAGGAT
>CACZSC010000288.1 GCA_902783755.1 uncultured Ruminococcus sp.
ATACCAGGACGAGAACAACATCCAGGTGCTGTACCCCATGCCCGTGACATACAAGACCCAGTTCGTGGCCCTCAGCAGCTCCGCCAATATCTGGTATGAGCTGGCCGACGAGTCCACCACGTCCTCGGGTGAGACCAAGGAGCACGAGGCCGACGGGACCCCGATCTACACGCCGAACTACATGATGCATACCAACCCACAGAGGGGCGGGTATACGTCGAAGATGAGGATCGCCGGAGACGACGGTACCAACGGAGAGAACGGCGACAGCTGGTACGTGTATGCCGTGAAGAGCCAGACCGGCTACAGGGTCCGCGTGCTCTACAAGGAATACTACAGATACAAGAACGGCCACTACGCTTCGTTCATATTCGGTACCAACCAGCACGGCCAGGATATCTTCGTGAGCCTGGCGTCCGGCGCGAGACTGTCATTCATCCTCGCGTTCAGCGTATCGATCATCAACTTCTTCATCGGAGTCGTCTACGGATCCGTTTCCGGCTACTACGGCGGCGCCGTTGACCTCATAATGGAGCGTATCACGGATATTTTGTCCGCGATCCCGTTCATCGTCGTGGCAACGCTGTTCAACATGCACCTGGCGAAGGTGGTGGGACCGCTGGTCAGCCTCATATTCGCCTTCATCCTGACCGGATGGATCGGGATAGCGAGCCGCGTGCGTACACAGTTCTACAGATTCAAGAACCAGGAATACATCCTTGCCGCCCGCACCCTCGGCGCCAGCGACAAGAGACTCATATTCAGGCACATACTTCCCAACTCCCTGGGCACGATCATCACCGGTACGGTGCTGATCATCCCCGGAGTCATCTTCTCCGAGTCGATGCTCTCATACCTGGGCATCATCAACCTCGAGACCACGGGCATGACGTCGGTCGGTACCCTCCTTTCACAGGGCCAGGCCTACCTCAGCACGTTCCCGCATATCATAGTGTTCCCCGCAGTGTTCATCTCGCTTCTTGAGATCTCATTCAACCTGTTCGGAAACGGTCTGCGCGATGCGTTCAACCCATCGCTGAGAGGAGTTGATGAATAATGGCAGAGAAGAAACTGGAAGTTAAAGATCTGAGGATATCCTTCAAGACATCCAACGGAAAGGTCCAGGCCGTCCGTGACATAAGCTTCGATCTGTACAAGGGCGAGACCCTTGCCATCGTGGGCGAGTCCGGTTCCGGCAAGTCCGTGACCTCCCGCGCCATCATGGGCATCCTCGCAGGAAACGCCATCAAGGAAGGCGGGAAGATCCTTTACGGAGACAAGGACCTGATGAAGACGGACGAGGACGAGTTCCACAAGATCAGAGGCGACAAGATCGCCATGGTCTTCCAGGACCCGCTGTCCTCCCTGAACCCCATAATGAGAGTCGGCCAGCAGCTGACCGAGGCCATGCTGCTGAAGAACAAGACTGCCCGCAAGGAGTCGAAGGCCGCCATGAACCGCATGTTCAAGGCCCTCGAGACCAACATGAGCGAATGCGGCATCACCGACGGGCAGGCCGACATCGACAAGTTCAAGAAATTCAGCGTGCGCCACTCTAACCTCGAGTCAGCGTACACGGCTTCCTACAACTACGCCATAGAGGCGCAGGGCAACGCAGAGGACCTGATCCTCCGCATAGAGAACAAGGCGCTGAACAACATCGGCCAGGCCCTTTCGACTTTCGCCCATGCAGCGAACGGAGCGGTCAGCAGATTCGTGGTCAACGACAGGGCAGAGGAGTTCAAGAAGAGCCTTGATAACCTGAAGGCACTGGAAGGCGCGGCGAAGAAGGCCAAGGACTATTCCACCCTGCTCCCGGATCTCAGAAAATGCAAGGAGATCCTCGACGAGGCAGTTGCCCTCGAGAAGCCCAACACCTTCACCCTCGGCTACTATCTGACCTTCGACAGCGACGAGATCCCGGATCTGCCGGTCCATGAGCTCAATGAGCTGACCCACAAGAAGACCGAGACTGAATTCATGGATGCTTTCATCGAGAAGGCAGAGAAAGCCGTCAGGTACTCCAGCGCGAAGACGGACAAGGCACGCCGGGAAGCCATAGAGCTTCTGAACGAGGAAGTGAAAAACCTCGAGAAGGAAGAGCCCGACAAGAAGGAAGTCAAGCGGTCCGTAAAGAAGATGAAGGACGCTGTCATCAAGTGCCTCGATTCCCTCGAGGTGAAGAAGGACAGTGAGACCCACACCTTCGCCACATCCATAGACTACGCGGTGGACTTCTATTTCGGCGCGTTCAAGAAGAACACGAAGGAAGAGAAGCGCTATACCAGATCCAAGGCAAAGCACGACAAGATCATAGAAAAGGGCAAGACCCCAGACTGGGAGGTCATCGAAGCCAGCTACATCAATACGGACGCCGCCCACAAGGATATGGGCGACACAGTCCGCGACATGGTCAAGCACTTCGAGGACCAGCTCGAGGCCAACAAGACCGCCGATTTCCCGGCAAGGACCCTCGAAGTCGTTGACTATCTGAAGGACCAGGGACAGTCCGCAGTCTACAAGCTCACCAAGAGCGTGGCCAAGGAGAGAGCGATCAAGCTCATGGAGAACGTCGGCATAGACAAGCCGAGGATCCGCTACCGCCAGTACCCCTTCGAGTTCTCCGGCGGTATGAGACAGAGGATAGTCATAGCCATCGCCCTCACGGCGAACCCGGACATCCTCATCTGCGACGAGCCCACCACAGCTCTCGACGTCACGATCCAGGCCCAGATACTGGAACTTATCAACGACCTCAAAAAGCAGCGCAATCTGTCAGTCATATTCATCACCCACGACCTGGGCGTCGTGGCGAACATGGCGGACAGGATCGCAGTCATGTACGCAGGCAAGATAGTCGAGTACGGAACGTCGGAAGACATATTCTACTCGCCTGCCCACCCGTACACATGGGCCCTGCTGTCCTCCGTACCTGACCTTGACACCAAGGAGAAGCTGGTATCCATCCCCGGGACTCCTCCCAACATGATCTATCCTCCATAGGGCGACGCCTTCGCAGATAGGAACGTCTACGCCATGGAGATAGATTTCGAGGAACAGCCTCCGATGTTCCGGATCTCCGATACCCACTACGCGGCCACATGGCTGCTCCATCCCGATGCTCCGAAGGTTGAGATGCCTGCGGTCATCACGGAAAGGATAGCAAGGATGAAAAAGAAGGCGGGAGGTGACGAATGATGGCAGAACGCAATGACGATGTTTTGCTGAGAGTCGAGCATCTTTCGATGTATTTCGGCCGCGGTAAGTACAAGAACAAGGCCGTGAACGACGTCTCCTTCGATATAAAGAAAGGGGAGGTCTTCGGGCTGGTGGGCGAATCCGGATGCGGAAAGACCACCACGGGCCGTACAATAATCAGGCTTTACAATGCGACGTCCGGAAGCGTTTACTTCAAGGGACAGCGCATCGTGGCCGGCACGAGGAGCTATCTGGACAAGATCGCCGAGCTGAGACAGGAGGGCGGTCATGAGAAGGAGATAGAGGAACTCAAGAAACAGATCGCCTCCGCCAAGTATGACCACAAGAAAGCCGACAAGAAGCTCGTCAACAAGATCCAGATGATATATCAGGATCCCATAGCGTCCCTTGACCCGCGTATGACCGTCAAGGAGATAATCGCCGAGGGCCTGAAGATCCAGGGCGTCCACGACAAGGCGTTCATAGACAAGGAAGTCCTCAGGATGCTGGAGACCGTGGGACTGGTGGCGGAGCACGCCACCCGTTATCCCCATGAGTTCTCCGGCGGCCAGCGCCAGAGGATAGGCATCGCCCGGGCCATAATCATGAACCCGGAACTGATCATCGCCGACGAGCCCATCTCGGCTCTCGACGTGTCCATCAGGGCGCAGGTCATCAATCTTCTCAACGATCTCTGCCATTCCATGGGCCTGACCATCCTGTTCATAGCCCACGACCTGTCGGTCGTGAAGTACTTCTCGGACAGGATCGGCGTCATGTACTACGGCAACATGGTGGAGCTGGCTGATTCGGACGAACTGTTCCGTCATCCTCTCCATCCGTACACGAGATCGCTGCTCTCCGCGATACCGCTGCCCGATCCCGCGACCGAAAGAGACAGGATCAGGATACGCTACAATCCCCTTACGGATCACGAGTACACCACAGAGACTCCGGAATTCAGGGAAGTGTGCCCCGGGCACATGGTCCGCTGCACTCTCAAAGAGTTTGAGGAGTACAAGAAGAAAGTACAGGATTGAAGATGAGTAATCTGACCAGAGCAAACACAGAAGAGGAATATGAGAAGCAGCGAAAGCGCTGGTGGATCAAGTACCTCGTGACCTTCGGAATCGCATCGATAATAGCGGTGCTGCTTATGTGGTACCTGGGGCTTTTCCAGCCGGCTCTTCCCCGGTTTGAAGTATACAGGGCCCTGTCCGACGCGTTCTTCGTTACCGGAATGCTGGTGCTCTGCGTCGGCGCTCTGGTCTTCGTGAACAGAAACGGCACATTTGATGCGCTGGTATATTCCGTGAAATATGTCGCCACCCTGTATTACAACCACAAGCAGGGAAAGAAGAGCGAGACTTTCTATGAGTTCAAGCAGAGAAAAGCCGAGAGGGAAAACACTCCCTGTCTGTTCCTGATAATCATAGGGGGACTGTTCGTCCTTACGGCGGGGGTATTCACGCTGCTGTTCTTCAGGATCATTTAAATCTGTCAGAAAAAGGTCATGTTCGAAAATGAGCATGGCCTTTGTCTTTTTGTCTTGACTATTGGTCGGGAAGAATTATATAATCTGTGTGATATGAAAGCGAAAGGTGTGGGAAGAGATGAAAAAGTTCACGTTCGGGACTCCCGAGAAAGTTGTGCCGACGGCGTTCTGCAAAACACTCAACTATGTTGAGACTGAGACAAAATTCAAGAGGGAAGACTTCAGGACCAGAAATACTAAAGCCGGTTTTATAATTGAATTCCCCATAACTCCGGGCACCCAGATATTCGGTTTCGGCCTTCAGCTGAAGCAGTTCAACCATACGGGCTCGAGACTGAAGCTGTGCGTCAACTCCGACCCGGTCTCGGCGAACGGTGACTCCCACGCGCCGGTCCCGTTCTTCGTGACCAACAAGGGATACGGCATGTTCTTTGATACTGTGAGATATGCGGAGTTCTACTGCGGTAAGAG
>CACZSC010000289.1 GCA_902783755.1 uncultured Ruminococcus sp.
AAATAATGAGGAAAATAACATTATATACTCGAATAATTCCGTTATAAATCACATCATTTTCCAAAATATGTGTATACACTACATTGCTGCAGCCAAAACTTTGAGGACCTCCCGCATATTTAAGATTCGGGAGGTCCTCAAGATTTTTCCGGAAACGACAAAATCACCACGGGGGAAAATACACCCAATGAGTGTATGCCAAGAGCGGTTTGTTGTTCCATGATCCTGCATCAGTTCTTTCAGAGGCTGCAGCGGCTGCAATGGCACTAGTTGTCCATGGCGGCAGTCAGAAGTATGTTCAGCTTGCTGTCGACTTCCTCCAGCTCCTTCAGTACGGTATAAAGTTCGAGGGGACACTTTTCGACGAGTCTGTCTGCGTCCTTCTCGAATCTTTCCTTTATCTTTCTGAAGAGCGCGGTCAGTGCCTGCAGCTCGCTGAAATCCACCTGGACGTAGTATCCGTACATGGCCATGACAGTAACATATCTGGCGGTGCTCATCTTTTCGTGCACGGCTTTTATGTTGTCCCTTATCTTCATATATTCCTTATCCGTGAGCTTCAGGGTTATGAGGTGCACGGATCTTTCATTGCTGTCCATCACTGGCTCCTTTCACCGGACTGGACCTGCGACCTTTTTACGGCAGTGCTGCTGAAATAATCGAGCACTTCATTCTCCGGCTTTTCCGGAAAGGCGGGCCGGCGGGCAGCGGCGTACGCCGGCGGCGCGTACTCCCTGGCTGCTTCCGGTGCTTCGCGGACTGAAGGCTCCTTCTGCTCCGGGACATGGCCCTTTCTTTCGAGGAAGTCTCCGATGAAGGCAAAACTCTCGCCGTCGTGAAGATAGTGCTCCGTATGGATGTCGTCCGCCAATGCCACCACTGTACCGGCGCCCAGGGGTTTGGTACCGTTGTGTTTGGATTCCGCCAGATTGTATTTGTTGAGCAGCCTGAAGGGAAGACTGTCCGAGAACCCTTTGCTTCCGTAGATACCTTCCTTAAGCAGGCTCTGGGGCATGAAGGCCGCCCAAACGCATTCGTAGTCATGCTTTGAGACATTGTCTGTCCGGCCTGATTTTAAGGGGATGTAGACTGCGTATCTCGGGGGCAGCGGGATCTCAGTCATGCCGAAGATCCCGTCGCCTATGTTCTCACTGTCGGAAAAATACTTTCTGACGGTCAGGCCGTCGAGATACTTCTCCCTGGCCATGAGCTCACGGCCGGCTGACAGCGACTCGTTCAGGTTGCCCTCCGTCTTCAGCTCCATGATGGAGGAACCGAAGTTGGCGTATACCGGAAAAGAACAATCCAGAAGCTTGACGGCGGTGTTTCTGTCTATGCCGACGAGCTTTCCCATGGTGATGTACCCGGGCTCCGTCGACATGAGTTTTTTTGCTATGGATGATACTTCATCCTTATCCTCGATCTCCCTCGGTTCTTCGTTCCTGAAAAGCCCCGGGGCGTTTCTGAGCCTGTCTCCCAGGAGGTAATCCTCCGACGGGGCCACGCCTTCCTTCAGCAGCCGGCAGTCTTTCCTGTCATGGACCGCATAGATGATCCTTCCGTCAAAGTCACGGATCATTGAGAGATATCTGGCTGTATCGAGTTTATGATCCGGATTCATGATGAATATCTTCAGTTCGTTCTTCATCTCATGCGCCCTCCGTTCCCGAGCCCATTGGCTCCGTGTCCGTGTCGTTCACGGTCTCCCTGCGTTTCCTCTCCTTCGGGTCCTTCCTGAACTTCAGGAAGTATACCGCAGCGCCGGCCCCGATGAGGAGCAGCGGCACTATGATCACCGCCCAGTTGACTGCAGACTCCTTTGATCCGTCTGCAGGCTCCTTCGATCCGTCCGCGGCCTTCCCGGCATCTTTGGATGAGCCGCCGGGCGCCCCGGTATCCGGCGCCGCCGTGTCCGGGACGGCTTCCGTGTCCCCGGTATCCGGTGAAGCCTTCCCGCGGCAGTACTCGAGCCTCGTCCTGCATACGGCGCATTCCTCGTTCACATGTCCGGCCGTGCATCTTTCAGAGCAGGTGCAGGCCAGCAGCTGCGAGCCTTCGGTTATGGCGAAAAGATCCGTGTCATCCACCATGTTGAGGAAGTAGACGTTCTCGGTGTCCCGTGACCTGTCGATCACTATGTAGAACACCTTCCCGGACCTGGTCTCCACGGTGATGAACTGCTTCGATCCGTCATCCGTCACGTCGTCGATGATCCCGATGTTCCCGTCCGGCGTGAGCTGCTGCGTGCCTCCGCCGTCCGGTGTCCCGCCAGCGGGCTCGTATATGACCGTGGATACGGCGTCGATGACCTCCCCGATCCAGGGCATGTCGCCGGGGTGTTCCGTGGATATGTCCCAGCTGACCGCGCCTTCGGGCCAGCTGCCGTCCCATGACGGGATCTCCACCTGCTCACGGCT
>CACZSC010000290.1 GCA_902783755.1 uncultured Ruminococcus sp.
ATGGAGCAGGAAAAGGGAAGAGGCATAGTTATAGCAGGCAGACCTTATCACGCGGATCCCGAAATCAATCACGGTATCCCCGAGATGATCGCTTCCTATGGTCTCTATGTTTTCACTGAAGACAGCATTCCCGTTGATTTCGACCCCATGAGGCCTCTGCGTGCAAACGACCAGTGGGTATACCATTCAAGGCTTTACACTGCTGCCGAGTTTGTGAGCCGAAGGGATGATCTTGAACTGGTGCAGTTCAATTCATTCGGCTGCGGTCTTGACGCGGTGACGACTGATCAGGTGAGCGAGATCCTCTCGGCTTCCGGTAAGCTTTACACGCTTCTGAAGATCGATGAGGTCAACAATCTTGGAGCGGCCCGTATCAGGATAAGGAGCCTCATAGCCGCCATGAACCTGAGGAGAAGCCACGGTATAAACTCAGAATATGTATCACCGGAGTATCAGAGAGCAAGGTTCACGAAGTCCATGCGGAAAGAAGGTTATACAATAATCGCTCCGCAGATGAGCCCGATACATTTCGATCTGATCGGACCTCTTTTCAACAAGTACGGATACAACGTGGTGATACTTGACAACGACAACCGGAGCGCTATCGACACGGGACTGAAATACGTCAACAACGATGCTTGCTTCCCGTCGATAACCACGGTAGGCCAGATAATGGAGGCCGTGACGTCGGGCAAATACGATACGGACAGACTGGCCATCATGATGAGCCAGACCGGCGGGTGCTGCCGGGCAAGCAACTATGTGGGATTCATACGCCGGGCGCTCAGCAAAGCAGGTCTTTCTCATATCCCCGTAATTTCTCTGAACCTTAACGGAATGGAAAAGAACGAGGGATTCAGGCTTTCCCCGGAGATGATACTCGACGCCGGCAAGGCCATTGTCCTGGGCGACCTTATGATGAAGTGCCTGTACCGGGTAAGACCGTACGAAACGGAGAAAGGGTCTGCCGACAGACTCCACGAGAAGTGGAGGGATATCTGCATCGACTGCCTCGTGAACCGGGACACGGAGTATAAGTATTCTGATGTGTGCCGCGGCATCGTCAGGGACTTTGACGAACTGCCGATAGATGAAACCCTCAGAAAGCCGCGGGTTGGTATCGTCGGGGAGATCCTTGTCAAGTACATGCCTCTTGCGAACAACAGGCTCGTGGAACTTCTGGAAAAGGAAGGTGCCGAGGCGGTTGTTCCCGATCTCATAGATTTCCTGAATTACAGCTTCTACAACAGTGATTACAAGCACAGGTACCTCGGTAAAAGCTGGACGTTTTCAGTGATCGCGAAGGTGGGAGTGGAGGCGGTGACAAGGCTCAGGAAGGCTGCGACTGAAGCCCTGAAAAAGAGCAGGCGCTTCTCGCCTTCTTCCGCGATAACCGAGAAGGCGGAGCTGGCGAAGCCTTTCCTTTCCCTCGGAAACCAGTACGGAGAGGGCTGGTTCCTTACAGGTGAGATGGCAGACTTCCTTACTTCGGGGATCAACAATATCGTATGCATACAGCCTTTTGCATGCCTGCCGAACCATGTGGTGGGCAAGGGCGTTATAAAGGCCCTGAAGAAAGCATATCCCGGCGCGAATATCGTTGCCGTGGACTATGACCCCGGAGCGAGCGAAGTGAACCAGCTGAACAGGATCAAGCTGATGCTCTCGTCTGCGAAGAAAAGGCTGACGGGGGAAAGACCGGTAGCGGCATTCACCAACTGAACAATGAAACAAAAAACTGTGGATCTGAGATGAAACTCACGATTCACAGTTTTCTTTTTGTAAACATCTGGTTTTGTGTCACGAGAACGAATCGAACCAGCTGATCAGATACCTGACAGACGTGCCGGAGATGAAATCAGTACCCGGGAAATCGAATTCCACAAGACTCACATCCTTGCCGGCGTTGCTGAGGTCTTCCACAAAACCTTCCGAAAGACTCCGGGGCAGAAGCTCATCGGTCTCGCTGCTGAAATATGCTATGAGAAGCGGCACGGAGAACCTGTCCATATGCAGTTGTCAACTACCCGCCGCCTATAGAGGCGGGGGCTTGCAGCTGCCATGTGGTAGATGCGTCATAGGATAACGCATATTTCGGCTTTTAACCTCCCACATTTCTACGGC
>CACZSC010000291.1 GCA_902783755.1 uncultured Ruminococcus sp.
GCATCCTGCAGGGCGCCCAGCCAATATTCGGTTGTCGGATAGGGCTTCACAGATTCCGAGACGGAAAGGATTTCCTTACAATCATCCACAAAGCCGTTGTTGAAATAATAGATTGCCAGTTCCAAATAATTCTCCGGCTCGTCTCGTAGCAGTTTCTTAAGGGCTGGGGCCACTTCGGCGCCCAACTTCACCATTTCCCGCGCGGCATAGAAATTAAGTGGATCAAACTTGCGCACTTCCTTGGCCAAAGCCAATGCCTCCTCCTTTCTTCCTTCCCTGCGTAGAAGTGTCGTCTTGAGATTTTTGGCATCTATGTTCATGCCGTTGTAATTGACCGCCATCCCTGCTTCATGGAGAGCCTGGGCGAAATGGCCCGTGCTGGATGAAATCCGGGCGAGCTGCAGATAGGATGCAGAAGCATATTCATAATCCCATGCAGAGCGGTAAAGCGTATCAATGGCATCATGTATCAGTCCCTCGTCCTTTAAAATGAGGCCCAGGTTGTACATGGATTCTCCGTCGGACACCCGCGTATAGTTGGCACTCTGACGAGCAATCGCTTTACGAAGATGCATCTTTGCTTTTTCGTAATCACCACACTGGCGATAGTAAATACCCATCTGTGTATTGGCGCGGACATCCCCGGGATCCCTGCGGAGCACTTCCTGGAAATACTGGTTCGGATCCACATGAGCCTGATGGAACTGGAGATTCCGCATACCGATATAATAGAGTTCCTCTGTATTTTTGACAGACGCCGGATCCGGATTAACCGGCTTCAAGTCCTCCGGGAGCGGTTCTTTGGGATCTTTCCGATAAGGATGGTAACTGATCAGTTCATTCCCCTGCGCATCGGACACCGACATAGTTACCTGTGTCGGGTCGGAAACCTCGTCCGCTGCGACTGTACAGTCTGCAGCGAAGGGCTTGTCCGGCGCAATGGTGGCTGTTTGTTCATATAGGATCTTCTCCCCATGCCGCACGGCGATACAGGCATTCCGGCGAACACAGGTCGTATTGGCCGCCAGATGGATCCGGCCGGAAGGATCGATGTCCATGTTAACCGTAGCCTCTGCATTTCCCCGGTTCACATGATTCAGATTCCGGATTCCATACCAATATGCCGTGAATTCCTTGGTCTCCTGCGGATTAATCCAACAATAATCCGGCTGGTTATCAGAATAGGCCGAAGTCATCAGCTCCACATAGGGGCCGTCGGAATCCGTCAACGTCACGCAGTCCCACTGGTGGCCATAGTTGAGATGCCCCCAGGTCCAGAACTTTCCTCCTTTGTTGATGTTATGATTACCCACCAGCATCGTACCCGCATTCTTTCCGTGGTCATATCCCCCCACAAAATCATCCTGAAGATCTTGGATAAAAACGGAATCTCCTGTCAGGGACGGCAGATTTTTCCACCAACTCACATCCACTCCGATGAAGTCCGGATTGCCTTTATAGGGTTCTTGCGCAACGGGCCAATGGATGTGACTCAATTTATGATGAAACATGCCGAACTTGGTCGTCTCCGGGAAAATGATCTGATAATTCTCATTGGCATGCGTGGCGACGTTGTTCCAATGCAGCATGGAATTGCGATCCGCGCTGTCATTGAAGAAACGGCCAGTAACTTCGATGTACGACCGTTCCGGGCGAAGAGTCAGTCCGATAGCCCAGCTCATCCTGTGACGGTGCTCGATTTCTCCGACCCAGATGGTCTTGGAACCATCACCATTATCCACCAGCGTCCAGTCCACCGGATACTGGCTGGTAGCCCTGTGATGATGGAATACGTTCCATTCCACACCGCCGCTGATCCAAGCGCCCAGCATACCCACGTTCGCAGGCTTGATGACACTCTGACGATAAAAAATCTCATATCCGTTGGTCTTGTCCGTCGCATAGAACAGCCGGCCGCCGATGTCGGGGAGCACACAGACCTTGATATAGTCATTCTCCAGGAACAATGCCCGATGGACCGAATCCACTTTTTCCAGTGTAGGATTGTCATTCATGGCATAGGGATAAACGCCACGCTTCGCCCGCTGATACGCAAAATCGCGTTCAAACAACGGCGCTTTTTCAGCCGCATTCACTCGGTAGGTCGGTAACGCAATGGTTCCTTCCCACATTTTGACAGGACCGTTCTGGGCCAGACAGAGTCCCCATGACAGGGACAGAAGCACAAAAGCTGCAATTTTTCTCATCTCTATCGTAATACTATTGTTTGCCAAGTGTTGGGTTTTGTAATATCGGAAAGGGTAAAGGTTTCCTGCTCCCCGGAAGAAGACAGGATGGCATAGATGGGAAGCCGGTCTCCCTCAACCGGGGATCCCAATTCCCGTAGCGGGATTGCCACTTCTGCGGCAAAGCCGCTCTTCTGCTGACCGGTCTTCCCTCTCCGGACGGCAACAGGCGCCGTAGATGACTGCGAAAGGCTTACGGAATAGGTCCCGGTTCCACTGTGGGGAATTAGTTTGAGGTCCAGGCGCGGATCGGTTCCGGATGGACACACAAATTCAGAAAGGAGATAAAGATGCTGCTCATCCCGGCTGGCACGGAGAATCACCTCTGTTCCGTCAGGCGTGCTCAGGAACA
>CACZSC010000292.1 GCA_902783755.1 uncultured Ruminococcus sp.
CGACGGAGACCCGGTAAAGAGCATGGAGATAAGCGCGGAATATCTCAACGGGAGGGTATGATGGACGGAAACGGACTCAGAGAGCACTTTATATCTTTTGATGCTGAATACAGGGAAGGGGCCGTTTTTGTAGCAGAGCAGGATATAGCCTGCATTGAAGTAACAAGGGCCACACTGACCATAACGGCACTCGGTGTTTTTGCCGCCTATATAGACGATGAAAAGATAGGAGATGAACTGCTGGCTCCCGGATATACGTATTATCCGCGTGACCTTCATTACAGGACATATGACGTCACGGACATGGTGAAAAGCGGATCCGTGCTGAAGGTTTACCTGGGACAGGGCTGGTACTGCGGAAGGTTCACATTCGAGAACAAAACGAGGATATACGGCGATACGCCCGCTGTGGCATGGGTCCTGAACATCACGTTCCCCGGCGGGGAAAGGAGTTTCTGCTCGGATGATGAGGGGGTTAGAAGCATCCGGTCCCCTTATTCATATGCGGGACTGTATGACGGTGAGATATACGGAAACGTGCCGGAGGACGACTCTTTGCCGCGTATAGTGAAATACAGCGGAAGCCTCCCCGATGTGATCGAATACACTGACATGTGCATAAGGATGCGGGAGGAGATGCCGGTCGTTTCCTGGGAAAAGCGCGGAGATGTCACGATACTCGATTTCGGCCAGAATTTTGCCGGGATAGCTGAGATACATCCCGAATTCATGGACGGGGACATTATACGGCTCCGGCACGGAGAGATCCTGAATCCGGACGGGACCCTTTATACAGCCAATCTGCGCAAGGCTAAGCAGGAGATAGTGTATCACAGGAACGGGTCTGCGGGACCGTACAGACCGGAGTTCACTTACATGGGTTTCAGGTATATCGAAGTGTCGGGATCCGGATACAGAGACGGACTCATCAGAGCGTATGCGGTGTATTCCGATATGGAAAGGACAGGGGATTTCACATGTGACAATGAGTTCGCAGACAGGCTGTACCGCAATCAGGTCTGGGGCCAGAAGTCCAATTACGTGGAAGTGCCCACAGACTGCCCACAGCGAGACGAGCGCATGGGATATACGGGGGACGGGCAGGTGTTCGCGGAGACGGGAGCCTTCAATTATGACACCAGAAAGTTTTGGAACAAATTTCTGAAGGACATAAGGTACAGCCAGGCGGACAATTCTTCGGGATATGTCATGCCTACGGTACCGGCGCAGCCCGGGTCCAACAGGGCCGGCTTCATGAGCATGCTGGGATGGGGAAACTGCATATGCATAGTCCCGGACATGCTTTACAGACAGTTTGGGGATATCGCGGTCATCCGGGAAAACTACGAAAGCATGAAGGCTTTTGCAGAGTGCGAGATATCAAAGACCGGAGGGCTCCTCGGCAAAAAGGATCTCTGGATTGCACCGAGCCTCGGGGACTGGCTCGCTCTGGGTAAGGACGTGAAATATATGGCCCTGCACAACGGGCCTGTTTCCAACGCATTCCTTGTGAACGACATGAAGATCATGTCACGGGCAGCCGCTCTTCTCGGAAAAACGGAAGATGAGAAAAGATACGCTGAACAGCTTGAGAAGTCCAGGGCTGCATACATAAAGGCATTCATAAAAAGAGACGGGCGCATGAAGGACGACTACCAGGGCGCATATGTGATGGCTCTTGCGTATGTTCTGGAAAATGGTGAGCTGCGGGACCGCGTATTTGCGAAACTTAAGGAAAGGCTGCTCTCTGAGGGGATGCAGACCGGATTTTTTGCTACGGAGCATATCCTTCCCCTTCTCTGCGACGGCGGGGAGGAAAAGCTTGCGTTCGACCTTATGCTCAGTGAAAAGTGCCCCGGCTGGATGTACCAGATAAAGAGGGGTGCCACTACCACATGGGAACGGTGGGACGCCATCAGGGAGGACGGAACGGTCAACGAGACGAAGATGTCGTCCGACAATATGGTCTCATTCAACCATTACGCCTTCGGCAGCGTGGGAAAGTTCTATTACAGGTACATCCTGGGCATCAACGCCGGAGAGCCCGGGTTTGCCAGGGCGGTCATAAAGCCCCATACTGACTCCCGCGTAGGATCGTTCAAGGGACATTACGACTCCGTGAGCGGCAGGATCTCTGTCGGGTACGATCAGGAATCAGGGATGCTGTCAGTGGAGTCTCCGGTGCCGTTCCGCCTCGAATACCGCGGGACGGAGAAGGAATACTGCCCCGGCAGTTACCGGATAAAGACGTGACGCAGACTGCAAAACTGCAGAAAAATATGGCTTGACATATGTTTTTTTATGGGATATAATAAGCAAGCTGAGATGAGATGCAACGACCTGCTCTCAGCTTTATGGAGAAGTACTCAAGTAGGCCGAAGAGGCGCCCCTGCTAAGGGTGTAGGTCGGGGAACCGGCGCGAGAGTTCGAATCTCTACTTCTCCGTGAGGACTGCTGTTGAAAAACGGCGGTCCTTTTGTTTTTCCGTCACACACCGTCCGGATATGAAAAAGTCCGCGGTTTTCAAATTGATTTCTCATTTTATGACTGTTATCATAGAGGCAGAAAACAAAAATCCAACATTCGAAAGGAAAAAATAAAATGAACGGAAAGTACAATCTCAACGAACTGGCGATGATGACGGGGTTTACCACCCGCACGCTGCGCAACTACCTAAACATGGGACTGCTGGAGGGGGAAAAGACAGACGGCACGTGGCAGTTCTCCGCCGAAGACCTCGACCGATTCTTTAAGGAGCCTTTTGTAAGGGAAGGCCTGAGGACCAAGCGCAACAGCGTGGTGTTCGATTTTCTTGCTGACAGGAAAAAAGAA
>CACZSC010000293.1 GCA_902783755.1 uncultured Ruminococcus sp.
GCCAGGGTCTCCTGGAATTTCCCGAGGGCATGTTCTCTCGTCTCCAGTACGCCTGAGCCCGGCAGGATGTCATGGAAATGGGCAAACAGTATGTTTCTCCAGGCTCTGTCCAGACGGCAGGGTTCTCTTTTCGCTCCCGCAAGGATCGATGCGGCAGATGACAGCTGTTCCGCGTCGTTCATCCTTGCTTCACTGAACCGGTTGGACATCTTGATCCTTGCCTGCGAGGTGTAGCACCCCGTGAACAGGAAGTTCAGTTCGGACCTGACTTCGGGGATCTCGATGCCAGAGGTCTCGATCTCATGGAAGAACTGCCTATAGGTACCGAACTCCATGGTGGGAGTCAGAGGCCAGGTCATGTATTCCTCGATCCGCTCGATGTCCCGTCTCGTGGGACCGCCTCCGTGGTCTCCGACGCCGTATACGCAGATGTAGGTCTTCAGCCCCGTCTCACGGGCGAACTCCGGCACTATCTCGAATCTTTCCGTCGATATCTCTCCGGCATAACACACGTATTCCCGGTAAGTCAGGACCTTCTTCCCGGAGGGAGACACGTACCAGTATATCCTGGGATTGGTCTCGCCGCCCCGCCAGTGGTACATGTACTTCACGCCGGCATTGGCAAGTATCTCCGCCGCGTTTATATTGTGCCCGAAGGAATCGGGAACGAAATCAAGGTCGAGGGTTGACGGGTCGATCTCGAGCAGCTCCGAGAGATACTTTCTGGCCTGCAGGATCTGGCGGGTAAGAGACTCACCGTCCGGCATGTTCTTGTCCGGCTCGACCCATTCCGCTGCGGTGACTGTCCATCTGCCTTCGTGTATCCTTTTTTTGATCTCGTCCAGAAGCTCGGGGCAGTGCTTTTCCACGATCTCGTATGTGGACGCCTGGGACTGGCCGAAGGTGAAATGAGGATTTTCGTTCATTATGTCCAGCATGGTCCTGAAGGTGTCAACGGTCAGGGCGGCAGTCTCGTTGTAAGACCACTGCCAGTTCATGTCGATGTGGGCATGGCCGATGAACAGCTCCCTGTAGCTCTTGGCCACCGGGACCAGTTCCGAGAGCATCTCTTCGGAGTGCTGTACCGTGCGGTTCGTTATCACGCCGTCCTTTCCTATCTCCCCGATGATGAAGTCCATAGCCTTTTCGATGAGGCTGTCATACCTGTTCCCGGAGTTTTTTGAGATTGCGTCAAGGTACACCAGCTGGGACACGATCCGTTCGGACGCCTTGCTCTCATGGCGTCTCGAGTCAAGGGATCTCAGTTTTTCGAAATATGACATTGTGTTTCCCTCCGTTTCTGATGAGATTTTACCATCTCGTGGAGACCCTGTCGAGGGGTTTTCCAAAACTATTGTGCGGGGCAGGGATTTTTGGTATAATAATATATTAGGAAAGTGTCGGAAAAAACAAGGAGGCGTCAGAGATGGGGAAACCGGCGAGATTCTCGAGGAGCAAAAACATCAACAGCAAAAGATACAAGCGGGATCTGGCCAATTATCTTGACGGGCGAGCCCTGAAATGCGTCACCGAAAGGATCAACGGGATAGAGGAGGTCGTCGGTAAGGGCGGGGCCCTCATAAAGAAGGATGACGAGCTTCTGGTGTATTCCGACAGCGTGGTCCTCATGAGGACGAAGATAAACGACCTGTACGCCTGGGAGCTCATGTCCCTCGACGGAGTGGTCATCACCGCTCCGGACATAGAGCACGGCGGCGCTGAGCGCACCGTTATAGCATTCTACAGCTACTGGCGCAATCTGGAAAACTGACATTTATGGAAATACTGATAGACGGCAACTACGAGGGGAAACTGATCCGGGAGGTTCTGAAAAAGGAGCTCGGATTTTCAGTGAACCTCATAAAGAAACTGAAATTCTCGCCCGATGGCATCAAGGTGAACGGCAGCTGGGTGACGGTGAGATATGAGCTCAGAAAAGGCGATGTGCTGTTCCTCAATGTTGAGGACAAGCCGGAGGAGGTCAGCCCGTACATAATACCGGGCGATTTCGACGTGGAGGTTATTTACGAGGACGGATACGTCACTGCAGTGAACAAACCGCCGGACATGCCCACCCACCCGTCCCACGGGCACAGGCTCGATACCGTCGCCAACGCACTGGCCAGACGCTATGCGGACAGGCCGTATGTGTTCAGGCCAGTGAACCGGCTGGACCGGGATACCAGCGGGTGCGTGCTGACCGCCAACACCAAAGACGCCTCATACAAGATGTATTCGGCCATGGTCAGCGGGAAGATACGGAAAACATATCTGGCAGTAACGGACGGCGTCCCCGGCGTTTCACGGGGCGAGCTCCGGTCATACATGAGAAGGCATGAGGAAAGCATCATAGTCCGTGAAGAGTGCGGAGAGAACGATGAAGGCGCAAAACTCGCGCTGACGGAGTACGAAGTGCTGTCATCAGCGGGAGGACACGCCCTTATCCTGCTCAGGCCTCTTACCGGAAGGACCCACCAGCTGAGGGTACAGCTTGCGGGCATAGGATGCCCGATCCACGGTGACAGTCTTTACGGCAAAGCATCCGAATATATCGGGAGACACGCCCTGCACTCGTGGAAGACTGCTTTTCCCCATCCGTACACAGGCGAGAGCGTGGAGCTCTGCGCTCCACTGCCGGAAGATATGAAAAGGATAATCGATCTGTTCGAACTGGACACTGAAACATTATTATGAAAAGAAAAAGAAAACTGACAGACTATATCTCCACCCTTTCACTGATACTGCTGGCCCTGGCCGCATGCGCCGGGGTACTGCATGTGATTTTCATTTTCAACGCGGAGTTCGCAGACTGGTTCAATCAGAACGTGTCATGCCACGTGAGAAGTGCCCTGGCAACGGCTACGGGGTGGATACCGTTCTCGCTGGCAGAGCTGTTCGTGCTGGGACTCCCGGTGGTGGCAGCGCTTGCCGTGATCATCATACTTAAGATAATCGCGAAGCGAAAAACCGGATTTCTCAAGGCGGTCCTGGGGATCGTTTCCGCGGGAGCACTGATCTACACGATGTTCGTGCTCAGCGTGGCAGCGGGTTACAGAGGGACCGGACTTGACAGGAAACTGGGCCTCGAAAAGCGGGATGTCTCCACTCAGGAACTGGCCGACACCGCCTCACTTATAGCCGACAGGCTGAACGAGATATATGAAGAATACGGCTACATGGGGTATCTCAGCGGAGTAGGGACGGTAAGGCCTTATCCACACAGCGAGTGCGTCGAAAAACTCCGGACTTCATACGGCAGCCTGATGAAGCAGTATCCGTTCATTTCGGACGTGGAGGCGCCGGTCAAGATCCTGGTCTCATCGGATATCATGACTTACACACACATCTCAGGCGTATATACGTTCCTTACCGGAGAGGCGAACCTGAACACGAACTATCCGTATTTCGTCAACGTATATACCACGGCCCATGAAATGTCCCATCAGCGGGGAATCGAAAGGGAGGATGAAGCCAACTTCGTGGCTTTCCTGGTGTGTATCAATTCCGACGATCCGTATATACGGTATTCGGGTTATCTGAACATGTTCGAATACCTGGGAGACGCGCTGTACAAGAATTCAAGCGTTGAATACGGAAAGGTATATTCAAAACTCAACCCGGGAGCCAGAGCGGATCTCATAAGCTACACGAAATTTTTTGAAAGATACAGGAACAGCAAAGCGGCCGAAGTTACGGACACGGTCAACGACGTCTACCTGAAATCCCAGGGGACCAAAGGCTCGGTGAGCTACGGGCTCGTGGTGGATCTCTGCGTGGCGTATTACAGACAGCCTCAGAGCTGAGAAGGAAGAAAGGAGGGACCCGGCGTGAAGACGAAGCATGGATGCGGGAAAAGATTCATATCGGCGATCGCAGCTGCCGTAATGACGGCGCTGCTTGCGCTGCTGCCGGGCGGAGCCGCAGAGGGCGGTCCCTCAAGGAGGGTGCCGTCGATCTTTTACAACGACGAAGCCTGGTTCAAGGACGAAGTGCTTCCTTCCGTCATGAGGAACGGAGACTGCTATGTCCCCGCCGAATTCTTTTCAATGGTGAGCAATGTCACCTATTCAGTCCGGGACGATGACAATATCCTGATCTATTCAAGAAACGGAAGATACATCTCGATACTGTTTTCCGACGGTTCCGCTGTCGCCAACGGGGAGTATGCCGGCTACGTCGGGATTTTCAGGGACTCGGGAGTCTACTATGTGCGTGCCGAGGACGTGGCCGGGCCTCTGGGACTGCAGACAGAGTACTGCGCGGTTCCCGGGGATGCCTCAAGGAGCGTCATAAGGTTCAGCGACAGGGACACTTCATTTACGCTGGAAGAGCTGGTGAACAGCTACGCCGCTCCGCCGGCAGACCCGAGGGACCTGCTGGGCGAGGATCTGACATCCGCAGCCGTGGACGAGAAAAAGAAGATATGTTTCATCCTGGTCCCGTCCGAAGAGCAGATAAACGACTTCATGGTCCTGGAGATGCTTGACGATGCGGGCCTGAAATACACGGTATTTCTTGATGCGGGCGCCGCTCCGGAAGAGATACTGAAGGCCGCATACCAGGGTGATTACGGGATCTGGACGAAAGATACAGAATCAAAGGCGGTCGATGAGCTGACGGACGAATTTGCGGCATACACGGCATACAGGAC
>CACZSC010000294.1 GCA_902783755.1 uncultured Ruminococcus sp.
CGCAGTTGTGGACTATACACAGAAGCAGTCCGGAAAAGCGTCAAAAAGTTCGGATAAATGTTCATTTTTAAGAAATATTCACTTGTTTTTTACACGGTGTTGTGATATATTTGCAAGTGGGTTGGATCCAAATTTATTCAGGGAGGAATACCATGAAAAAAACTCTTAGCATCATCCTTACCCTCGTTCTTCTTCTCGGTGTGATAGGCATTTTTGCATCCTGCCAGAAGCAGACCTATGAAATCGCTATCGTAACTGACGTCGGCCAGCTTATGGATAAAGGTTTCAACCAGGGAACTTATGAAGGCGCAAAGGCTTACGCTGAAAAGAACAACAAGACCTACAAGTACTATCAGCCCGCCAACGGAAGCGAAGCGACCGACAACGACCGTATCGCGGCCATGAAGCAGGCAGTAAACAACGGCGCGAAGATCATCGTCGCTCCCGGATTCCTTCAGGAATCGGCTCTCAAGTCGGTTGCAAAAGAGAATCCCGAAGTCAAGTTCGTGTTCGTTGACGGCTGGGCACTCGGCCTCAGCAACGTTACAGCCATCGTTTACAAGGAACAGGAGTCCGGATATCTGGCAGGCTACGCAGCAGTAGCTGACGGATACACGAAACTCGGTTACACCGGTGGCGGCGGCGGAGCTAACCCTGCATGCTGCCGTTTCGGTTACGGCTTCGTTCAGGGAGCTGAAGCAGCTGCAAAGGAACTCGGCGTAGACGTTTCCATTATGTACTCCTTCAAGTACGGTGAAACATTCTCCGCATCCAACGAGCTCCAGACACAGATCGCAGGCTGGTATGCAAACGGAACAGAAGTCGTGTTCGCGTGCGGCGGTTCCATGTTCCAGTCCGTAAAATCCGCAGCTGGTGAATATGAGAATGCCAAGATCATCGGCGTTGACGTTGACCAGTCCGGCGAATCCGAGAAGGTCATCACATCTGCTATAAAGGGTCTGTCCGAATCCGTTGAACTCGTTATCGGCCAGTACTATGCAGGCAAGTGGGATGCTGAACTCGCTGACAAGGCTCAGAACCTCGGTGCTGCCGAAGACTCCACAGGTCTTCCCACAGCTGCTGAATCCTGGAGACTCACGAATTTCACGGTTGAACAGTACAACGCACTCTTCGAGAAGATAAAGAGCGGCGAAATCGTTCCTGCAGCCGAATATCCGTCTGATGTTTCTCTCGGCTTCGGCGTTGACGGAGCACAGACTCCCTGGGAACGCGTAACAGTCACTGTTGAGAAATAAGTTTTGAGAGATGAGAAAGGGATGGTAAAATTTTGCCATCCCTTTTTCAGATAATTACCCAGATTTCCGGCAAAATCCTGCAAGAACATCACGGGGGAATTTTTATGGATAGCAACGCAACGGCAGAAAGAAGGATCGGATATGACCTTCCATATGCCATTGAGATGAGTCACATCACGAAGCGGTTCCCCGGAATCATCGCGAATGATGACATCACTCTCCAACTGAGAAAGGGCGAGATTCACGCGCTTCTCGGTGAGAACGGGGCAGGCAAGTCTACTTTGATGTCTGTTCTGTTCGGTCTATACCAGCCTGAAGAAGGCAAGATATTCAAAGACGGGAAAGAAGTCACCATCAACAACCCGAATGACGCCAACGATCTTGGCATCGGGATGGTGCACCAGCACTTCAAACTTGTCGAGGTATTCTCGGTGCTGGACAATATCATACTCGGAACAGAGCCTACGACTATGGGCTTCGTCAAGGAGAAGGCGGCGAGAAAGCGCGTGATCGAGCTTTCAAACAACTACGGTCTCAACGTGAATCCTGACGCCCTTGTTGAGGATATCACCGTCGGGATGCAGCAGCGCACAGAGATCCTCAAGATGCTGTACAGGCACAACGACATCCTCATATTCGACGAGCCTACGGCCGTTCTGACACCTCAGGAAATTACTGAGCTCATACAGATAATCAAGGGACTGGCGAGAGAAGGGAAGTCGATCCTGTTTATCTCCCATAAGCTCAATGAGATAATGGAAGTCGCGGACCGCTGCACCGTTCTCAGAAAAGGAAAATACGTGGGAACGGTCAACATTGCGGACACTACGAAGGAAGAGCTCTCCAATATGATGGTCGGCAGAGACGTCAAGTTCGTTGTCGACAAGGAGGAGAGCAGACCCGCTGACGTGGTGTTCGAGGTCAACCATCTGACCGTCAAGAGCAAGATACACAAGAAGAACGCCGTGAACGACGTATCTTTCAAGGTTCGACGGGGAGAGATCGTGTGCATAGCCGGTATCGACGGGAACGGTCAGTCGGAAATGGTCCATGCCATAACCGGACTGGAGAAGGCCGAAGCCGGATCGAGCATAATACTTGACGGGGTGGATGTCACAAAGAAGAGCGTCAGATACAAGAACACCCACGGAATGAGCCACATTCCCGAAGACAGGCACAAGCACGGCCTCGTGCTGGACTATACTCTGGAACAGAACACGGTGCTCCAGAGATACTTCGAAAAAGAGTTCCAGAAATGCGGATTCATACGTTTCAGCAAAGTCCGTGACTATTCGGAAGTCCTCATAGAGAAATATGATATCAGATCCGGTATGGGTCCTTTGACCGTCGTTAAGAACATGTCCGGCGGAAACCAGCAGAAGATCATCATCGGGCGCGAGATGGACAGGGACCACGACCTTCTCGTGGCTGTCCAGCCGACCCGCGGACTTGACGTCGGCGCCATCGAATTCATTCATGAAAACATCGTGGCTCTGAGAGACGCCGGAAAGGCCGTGCTGCTGGTATCACTGGAACTTGACGAGGTCATGAACCTGTCCGACAGGATCCTGGTCATGTTCGAAGGCGAGATCGTCGGAGAACTCGATCCTAAGAAGACGAACCCTCAGGAACTCGGACTTTACATGTCGGGCGCCAAGCGGGACACGAATCACGGGGAAGGAGGTGACAGATGATGAAGACCGCAGAGACAGCAAAAAAGAAAAGAACGGCTGACAAAAGCTGGATAAGCTCGGTGGTCGCATCGATCATCTGTATCCTCGGAGGCCTGCTGGTCGGATTCATAATCCTGATCCTTCTGGCCGTCTTCAATGATGACATCTCCATAAGCGAAGCCTTTACCGGTGTCGTCACGGTGCTGGGAGGTCCTTTCTCCGGAGGAAGCGTGAACGATGTGCTGTTCCAACTCGGAAACATGCTGTTCATGTCAACTCCTCTGATCATGACCGGTCTCTCGGTTGCGATCTCCTTCAAGACAGGTCTGTTCAACATCGGCGCTCCCGGACAGTACCTTATGGGCGCGATGGGAGCCCTGCTCGTAGCTCTTTCGATCCCGACGGACGTTGTCCCCTCCTGGATCGTCTGGATCCTGGCGCTTCTGGTGGGCACGCTGCTCGGAGTCCTCTGGGGCATGATACCCGGGTTCTTCAAAGCCCAGTTCAATGTCAATGAGGTCATCGTGTGCATCATGACAAACTGGATAGCTGCAAACGTGGTTTCCTGGGTCTTCAAGGCTACGGGAGACAGTTTCATAAACTATGCGGAAACCAAAGTGAACTTCATCCGGAAGACGGCATCGAACGGTGTGGCTACTGCGACATTCGGGCTTGACAAGCTGTTCGGCGGATCATACATGGATATATCCATCTTCCTTGCGACCATAGTGGCGATAGTCCTGTACGTGGTCCTCAACAAGACTACTTTCGGATTTGAGCTCAAGGCCAGCGGATTCAACAAGAACGCATCCAAGTACTGCGGTATGAACGAAAAGAGGAACATCATCCTCTCGATGGCCATCGCAGGCGGACTGGCGGCAGCAGGCGCTGCCCTCTGGTGCCTCAACGGTGCGCAGGACTTCAAGTGGGATACGTACATGACGCTCCCGCAGGACGGATTCAACGGGATCCCGGCTGCGCTGCTCGCAAGCAACAACCCGATCGGAGTGATCTTTGCATCCATATTCCTGAAGTACATCGCGGTGGGCGGCTCGAACCTTGCGGCGCAGACCTCGTTCAACGAGTATGTGTCACCTCTTATCGTGGCAGTCATAATCTACTTCTCCGGTGTTTCAAAGCTTCTGAGAGACTTCCTGGTAAAGAAACTTGAACCAAGGATGTTCGACCGGGATTCAAAGGAAAGAAAGAGGAAACCCGAAAGCAAAGTTCCGATTGCATCGGGAGAGACCGGGAAAGGAGGGGCTGAGAAATGATTTTCCTTTTACAGAAAACACTGATCTTTACGATCCCTCTCCTTATAGTGGCTCTCGCTGGCATGTTCGCTGAACGAAGCGGTATCATCAACATAGCCCTTGACGGTATCATGATCTTCGGAGCGTTCGTCGGCGCCCTGGGAGCTCTGCTCCTGAGAGGCAACCCGTTCTTCGTCGATCACAACCAGCTGACGTTCATAATCGCCATGCTGATCGCCGCAATAGCGGGCGGGCTCTTCTCACTGCTGTTGTCGTTCTCGGCCATAAAGCTGAAGGCGGACCAGACCATAGGGGGCACGGCCCTCAACATGCTGGCTCCCGCAATCGCCCTCTTCATCATCAAGGTGTTCTTCTCCAAGGATATGCTCGAGATGCAGAGAGCTCCCGACAGCACGGGAAAGATGCAGGACTTCGGGTTCGTCATCCTGAACGATGACCTGGGTCCCGTGGGAAGCGTGTTCTTCGACAAGGCGTACATCTCCACGTTCATCTGTATCGGCCTGTTCATAATCCTGTCGATCCTTATCTACAAGACCAAGACAGGGCATCACCTGAGGGCCTGCGGCGAGCACCCGCATGCTGCGGCCAGCGTCGGTATAAGCGTCAACAAGATGCGCTATCTCGGCACTACGATCTCCGGATGTCTTGCCGGACTCGGCGGATATGTATATATCGCGACCGTGGCAAACGGCACTGCGTCAGGCGCTGTTGCAGGAATGGGATTCCTTGCTCTGGCTATCATGATATTCGGTAACTGGAAGCCACTTGGCATTGCCCTCGGATCACTGCTGTTCGGCTTCCTCAAGTGCCTGGGAGTCATCTATTCTCAGATCAGCATCCCCATCAACGGCGAGGATGTATACTTCCTGAGAGACCTTGACCTGCCGATGTACTTCTACAACCTCATCCCGTATGTGGCGGTGCTGGTGGTCCTGGCGTTCACGTCGAAGAGATCACGTGCGCCGAAGGCGGAAGGCATCCCGTACGACAAGTCGGCAAGGGAAAGCAGATAAGAATATTCAGTCATATACGAAAAGACACCTGTTCATTACGAGCAGGTGCCTTTTGTTTCTTCAGTTTGTCAGTACTATCTTGCCTGGTAGTATTCAGCCAGCCTGTCTACGTCAGCCTGTGTGAATGCTCTGTTGAATATGATTATATCGTCATAGTTCATCGGGCTGTTGAGATTGGCCGTGCTAACGTCCGCTCCGAACAGCAGGCCGTGGACGTTGCCGGAGAACGGCTCGTCCCTTAACGCTTCGGGAATGCTGAACCAGTTGATCTCGCCGAAGTCGACTGCAAGGCCTATCCGGGCGTTCTCCCTGTCGACTATGTAGTCCACATGGACCCAGCCTTCTCTGTAGTCATCGGGAAGGTATATCTCCCAGCTGTAATCTCCGCCGTCTGCTGCATAGCGCCTGCCGACACTGGGCTTCAGCCTTGATCCGTCAAGGACAAGAGTCGTGCCTACCGCTCCCTCGGTCCATTTGTATTTCCACCAGTACTGGTTTGTAAAGATCGGAGCATCCTCTCCAACGGGCTTTATGAGGAACCACAGGGAAACTGTGAAGCTCGAGGTATCCGGCTGGTAGCTTGAAAGGATATATCCTCCGTTTGTCACATCAGCAGCGCTGCCGTAGTATCCTTCGACGTACTGCATCGCACCTTTGTTCGTTCCCCTAGTCTTTCCGATCTCGTTCTTTGTGATGCCGTCAAGAGACATGTATGTGATGATGTCTTCTTCGGGGAAGAAGTCCGTTATGTATCTTCCTGAATCCGCGGCAGGCGTAGCTTCGCCTTCGTGTTCGAATCTGATATTGTGGACGCCGGTATACACGGGCCTTCTGCTGGCTTCGACGCCGTCAAAGACTCCGGACGGCACTACCGAGGTGTAACCGTCGGGCTGTTCCACACCGAGGGCGTAAAGGACTATGGATGCTATGTCCTTGAGCATCATTTCTCCGAATTCTCCCTTGAGCACGTTCTTGCCGGCCACTGCGACCATGCATGTCAGCTCTTCGGGTGAAGACCCGCCGTGGGAGCCGGATGAACTTCCGTCATCCTTTGTAACATAGGTGCCGCCGTGGTCGGGGGTGAGGATCAGGACAGTGTCTTCGAGCAGGCCTTTTTCAGCAAGCTTGTCGTAGATACGACCTATATACGAGTCTATCACCGTGAGCTGGCTTAGGAATATGGGGCTGCCGTAGCCATTTCCGTGTCCCATGTCGTCTATGTCGTCAAAATGCAAGTACATCAGCTTCGGGTCGTGGGCGTCAAGATATGCGATGGCCTTTTCGCATACTTCCGCGTCGTCGCCGCCATCCTTGAAGATGCTGATGGCGTCGGCATCTTCGATAATCCCGTTGTTAACGATGCTCCAGTGGACGATCGAAGCCATCTCTGCGTCCGGGAACGCGTCCCGTACGACCCTGAAGATGCTTGGTACTGAGGACACCATCGGATACGGTGTGTCTGAGGAGTTGTCAAGCCTGTGCACGGTGGCGTCGGATCCGTGGAGTATGCTGCCCCAGTTGACTCCGCTGTATGAAGGCTGCGCAGCTTCCGCCTGATGGGTGACGGCGCCGTTTCCGAAAATCTCGTCTATCCTCGGTGTGTCTGCATCCTTGAAAAAGTCTCCCGCACCGTCAACACCGAATATGATGACCCGCTTCGCGGGATCGGGGTTGGTCAGCTTCTCGACGGTGGTGAAGGCCTTGAACGCCCTGTATGTTATCAGGATCGCCTGCTCCGTGGTAAGATCCCCGCCGGGGCTGAATCTGCCCTGGCCCACGCCGTTGATGATGCCTGCGTGCACCGGCCAGCCCAGTTCGGGATCTGCCCATGAATAGTTGCCGGTTATGTCAGTGAATTCATGGGTATATCCTTCTGTCTCGTATCCCATGACCTTCGCAACGCGGTTGATTATCGCGGCGATCTGGGCTCTCTTCAGAGTCCCGTCCGGGGAGAACTTGCCCTTGCCGGTCCCGTTTATGATACCCAGCGCGTTAGCCGCGAATACAGCGGGGTCCTCGGTATCATCGAAGGCTGAAAGATCGACGGCAGTGCCTTTTTCCTCGATGATGTCATTGACTTCCTTGCCGGTGGATTTTTCCAGCAGGTTGATGAACATCCGGGCCACGGCGCCTCTTGAGACCGGACTCGTATAGTCTTTCTGAAGGTTCGACGGCACGAGGCCTTCGGCGATCCCCGCATTGACTTCCGCCTGTGCCCACGATGAGGGGGTGTCGGCGCTAACTATAACGGCTGTTCCGAATACCATCAGAACCGCCAGCACGATGGAAATGTTCTTTCTCATATGTATATTCCTCCGAATATGTGGAATTATAGACTATCTTATGGCTTCCGTGATCTGGTCCGGTATGCTGCCGGAGCTGTCCAGCATGGTGACGTAGCCTTTGAGGGAACGGGCCTTCTCCCTGAGCATCTTTGAATGAGGATTGACGAAGATATCGCTCCTGTATCTCGCGTTTTTCGCCTCCTGCACCAGATTTACGGCGCTGGAATTCCCGTCGAGAGCCAGAAGGACAGAGGTCCTTCTCTTGAATATCTCATATGCGATGCTCTTGTAGAGCCCCATGCTGGAAGGCTCGATGGCGACCCGGATACTGAGCGGCTTGCCTGTAAGAGCCAGTTTCTGGCTCCGGTCGACCTCGGACGGGGTAAACGCATAGATCCTGAATTTTCCCATGTTCCTGTCGAACAGATACTTTTCATAGGCAGTGAATCTGTGCCCGATCACGAAACAGACTTTATCCGGGTCGGCTTCTTCAAGCAGCCTGTCGATCAGCCTGAGATATTCGGGTCTCATGACTGTCCTGTGAGTACTGTTGTTGAAGCTTCCTCCCGCGATTATGACAGGAAGCAGGGAAGGATCCATCTCCTCCGTCATTCC
>CACZSC010000295.1 GCA_902783755.1 uncultured Ruminococcus sp.
AGATCAAAAACGGAGGAGAAATCGTAAGTGACTGTGAAAAGACGCCGTGCGGGACGCAATTCCTCCCCCACTTGCAGAAGTGGGGGAGGAATTGCACACGGCTTGTTGAAAAGTGCGTATCCTTCCGGAGCCTGTATCATACGTCTAATTCAGAAACAACTTTCGGGTATTCTCTTATTTCGTCATCATCGTGGAGAGGCTTCCACACCTGAGCGAAGAACGGGTCTACTTTAGCCCGGTTTCCGTAATTCCAGCTCTTTCTCTCGCATTCGGGACACCAGTGACCGCCTTCCAGGACAAGCCGCGGACTTGCGTCGAACTCATGGCCGAAAGCGCATCTGAACCTGAGTTTCGTCTCCCAGTCGCCTTTTGTCATCTCCTCAGAAACCAGTTCACCGCCGCGGAAAGAGGCAGCACCCTTCATGTCTGAGTAATCCAGTTCCGACTCGGGTTTCGTCTCGTCGTATCCGTGATCAAGCCTTATTACCTTGTCCCAGTCAGTGAAACGCTTCATATCGCTGAATTTTTGCGGGACCGCTTCCCAGGCTTTCCTGCTTCCCCAGTAGGCTTCGATATGGTCTTCCATATTCTCGTCCAGCCAGTGCTTCGTTCCGTGTTCGGATTCAAGGAGGGGCTTGAACGTTTTCCTTATGATGCTCCCCATGAGCTTCTGGCCCAACGGGAATTTCGTCATCACCTTTGCGGCTCCTCTGCTTGATCCGAGCTCATCAAGATAAGCGTCATAGAAATACTGCATGCTGTCGCTCCTGAAATGCAGGTATTCCTCAAGCTTGTCGGAATCGAGATAATACTGTCCGTGGAAGTTCCTTGTGGCATTGTATTTCGGTTCGATGACCGGATCAAGTGTCCTGAAACCAAGCTCACCGTACATCTTCTCGTACATCTCAAGTGTGCTCACACGGCAGCTTTCACCGCCGCCTATGTTGTATATGTGTCTCCAGAAGGATTCGTCGAGAGATCCTTCTGCATCGAAGGCTGCAAGATTCCTCATGGCCCGTCCGCTGTCGCGGTCGCTCACATACTCCAGTACGTTTTCGAGGCAGTTATGGAACTGTATTGCGTCTCTTATCTTTGCCATGGCGGGTCCCATGATGCCTGTCTGCCTGAGGCTTACCCAGTATCTGAGTCCGCTTTCTATCACATATCTTTCAGATGCGACCTTCGATACGGCGTAGTAATCGAACATGCTCGGCTTGATCGGATCCCCGACCCGTCCCCAGTGTATGGGAGGCATCCTGTCCCCGGTCTCTGCAACAGTTCCGATGTATACGAATTTGTATGTATCGTTTTTTCCGCAATCACGGACCGCTTCTATTATATTCCTTGTGGATCCGTAATTGTTCTTCATGGCTTTTTCCGGGTAATAGTCTGCCTTGGGAGAGACGAATGCAGCTATGTGCAGGCACATATCGCTGTTCTTTACGCAGAATGCGACGTCATCCGCGTTTAGAAGGTCTCCGTATCTTATTGTCAGGCCCGGTGTCCCCTGGTGCTTCTCAAACAGATTCCTGTTCTTCTCGCTGTCACGGACGAGTATAACCAGATCGTACAGCCTGCCGAGATCGGGAAGCATCTGTTTGAAGCTCTCATATCCCATGCCGCCTCCGGCGCCCGTCATGAACACTGAAAGTCTTTCCACTGTCATTCTCCCTTCATTCCGATAACAGACTTCTTGTTTTCGATAATATCCTTGCAGAGAAGGATCGAATCTCCTATGGCAGCATCGATGTCATCATCAGTGACTCCCAGCTCAAGTGATCCTTCCTCCTTGTCTATGAAGAGATTGGAGCACATGATGTCGGTGAATTTGACCATCTGAAGCCCGCCCTGTATCCCTTTCTTCTCCTGATCCTTCATGATCTTTCTTCCGCCTATGGCATACATCCAGTTGGGGATGGTGATGATCTTCTTGTCGGGGCATCCGAGGTACTTGTGGGCTATTCTGAGAAGCTCCACCCATGTCAGGTTATAGTAACCTATTGGATAGCATCTGCCGCCTCTGTTCCTCTCAAGAGCGCCAGCGATGGCCTGTCCGACCTGATGGACCGTCACCATGGTAGATCCGCCCTTCGGGTACATCGTGGCGCCCTTCATGCTCATGATGTTCTCCACAAGGAACACCCACACAGGCTTTCTTCCGGGCTGGGTACCGAAGATATACGGAAGCTCAAGCACAGCAACGTCGAGGTCTTCTCCTGCGAAGCTCATGGCTGCCTCTTCCTGGTCGATCCTGCTCCTTATATACGGATGCCACTTTGTAAGTTCCTTTTCGGGCCATTTCTTTGCTGCGTATGAGAAATACGAGCCGAGGACTACCGCGTGCTTCACGCCGCACTCGCGGCAGAGATCGAGAAGTCTCTTCACGGGATCGATGTTGTATTTTTTGTAAAGATCATATATCGGAGCAGGTCCCTCGACTCTTTCCTCGACGCCCGCCGCAAAAACGAAGCCGTCGCAGCCTGTAAGTCTGGAACGGATCTCATCGTCCGACATCTCCAGATAGTTGCCGAATTCGATCTCCATCTCAGGAGGAAGAACGGCTCCTTCCGGAAGAGGCGGAAGAGCCATCGACACTACCTTGTGTCCCCTTGCTATCAGTTCCTTTGCCGCTTCGCTTCCTAGCAGCCCTGTGCCGCCTATCATGAATACCTTCAT
>CACZSC010000296.1 GCA_902783755.1 uncultured Ruminococcus sp.
GGCGGAGCCAAATCTGCCCGTGAGGTAAGGATACTCGTTGAGCAGATCACCGCGGCCTTCGCGGGCGGGGTGCTGCCGGATGAGGACAAGGACGCCATGATGGCGGCTCTCAGCGAGGCATATTTCGAATCGAAGATGTCCAACGCCGAGAAGTACACGCCGAAGACGTTCAAAAAATCCGAAGACAAGGAATAGGACAGAGATGCTGTACGATACCATCGTCGAGACCGGCGCCGCCCTCGTGGAGAAATGCGGCACCAGGGATCCCTTCAGAATAGCGAAGGAGATCGGTATCAGGGTGAAGTTCGTGGACGGATTCAGCACTCTCAAGGGATGCTACCAGATCATACTGAGGAACAGGTGGATCTTCATAAACAGCAATCTCAGGCCAAGCATGAGAAGGATAGTGTGCGCCCACGAGATAGGACACGACCAGCTTCACCGGCGTATGGTGGACGGGGGCCGCTCCATGATGGAGTTCGAGCTCTACGACATGAAGAACCGGCCGGAGTATGAGGCTAACATATTCGCGTCCGAGCTGCTCCTCGACACGGACGAGATCCTTGACTACATATACAACTACAGATACGACGTGCAGCAGATCGCTGCCATAATGAAATCGGATGTCAATCTGGTGGCTCTCAAGATATCCACCCTCACAAAGGACGGATACCAGCTGAGGATACCGGATTACAAGAACAACTTCCTTAAATAGGACAACGGAGATGAGCAAGAAAGGCACAAGCATACCCGACCTTTTCGGAGGATACACCCACTACGATGAAAAGGGACGGAAGATCGGAGAGAGCGTTCCGGGCCTCTTCGGCGGATATACCGAATACGATGAGAAAGGCAAAGTCATAGGCCATACATATCCCGACCTTTTCGGCGGCTACGACCATTATGACGAAAAAGGAAAGAAGACCGGCGACAGCATTCCCGATCTTTTCGGCGGGTATACGAACTACGATGCCAAAGGACACAAAGTAGGCTCGTCTGACCCAAAACTTTTCGGAGGATATACCCAGCGTGGCGGGAACGCCAACATAAACCGGGGATACGTGGAAAAACCGAAGCAGGAAAGCACAGGTTCCGGCAGCCAGAGCGGAAACTGCTATATAGCAACCTGCGTATACGGATCCTATGACTGTCCCGAAGTCAGGATACTGAGAAGGTTCAGGGATTACTGGCTTGCTGAACGTTATATCGGCAGAATGTTCATACGAACATATTACAGAGTTTCTCCGAAACTGGTAGCCAGGAGAGGAAACAAAAGGACATTTATATTCTTATGGAAGACATTTCTCGACAGGCTTACTGTATTCCTTGCTCACAAAGGCTACAGCGTGAGTACGTACAATGACCGTGATATCGGTATCACATGACAAGAGGTGGAAATATGTCCCGGTGCGGTGAAAGCATCTTTTCAAAAAGACTATATGAGCTTAGAAAGAAAAAGAAGCTTACAAGAGTGCAGCTTGCTGAAATGGCTAAGATCTCCGACAGATCGATAATTAATTATGAATTCGGGACAAGACTGCCGAACAGTCTGGATATAGTTAAAAGGCTTGCAAAGGCACTCGATACGACTACCATAAATCTGGCAGGTGAAGATTTAGCCATCTATACAGATGATTTTAAAAAGAAAAATCCGGGAAGCTCTGTTATGAACATCAGCGCAGACGTTCTTGCAGTTGCCTCAGCGTTCCGCGGGGATATTCTGTCCGAGGCGGACAAGGACGATATGATGGCTTCCATAAGCATGGCATACTGGGAAACAAAAAAGAATGGGAAAAACAGAGGCGTAAATGAGCAGGATCATAAAGTTTGAAACACTTAACAACACGAGAGACCTTGGAGGTATCTCTACGAAAGACGGGAGACACATAAAAAAGAATCGGCTCATAAGGTCCGGCTCCCTGGGAAAGATCTCGGAAAAAGATAAAAGAAAGATACAGTCCCTGGTCAGTACCATCATAGACTTCAGATATGACAAGGAAGTCGAAGAGGAGCCGTTTCCGGGGATAGAGGGAGTTGAATACATCCGTATCCCCGTTTTTGAAGACAGGATCGAGGGTGTGGGCCGGGACGATGAGGCACAGGAATTCTCAATAGAGCATTTCATGCACGACGCGGAATATGCGGAAAGCTATATGGCGGGGATATACCGCTGCTTCGTCACGTCGGACAACTGCAAGGCGGCATACAGGAAGTTCATCGATGTACTGCTCAAAGATCACGAAAAAGCGGTCCTCTGGAACTGCTCGGCGGGAAAGGACAGGACCGGGTTCGCCTCGCTCCTCATTCAGGAGATACTGGGAGTAAGGCGCCTCCTCATAGTCAATGAC
>CACZSC010000297.1 GCA_902783755.1 uncultured Ruminococcus sp.
GCAGAGAGGAAAGTGACCGTCGAAAGTATAAGGGTTATCATCGTGAAGGTCAGGGTCGTCAGGATCATCTTCTTAGACACGGACGTCTTCCGTACCGTTATCCCCTTCGACCCGTCCTTGCCCCTGTCAAGCAGATCCTCGTAGCCAACTTTCTTCGTTATGGTCTCATCCACCATCAGTGTAGCAATGATGAGAAGCAGGGCGCCCGCGATCTGGAATACGGTTATCGGGGTGTATTCCGTGTTGAACAGTTTGCACATGAGGGGATTGGTGATGAGCGTTATGATGATCTCAGCGGAGAATATAAGGGATGCTTTGAGTGCAGAGACGTGTTTCTGGGCTGAGATCTGTATGATGCCGTATATGGCCCTTATGCATACGCCTATGAAGATCGCGCTGATCCAGAACTCCTTCTCGACAGGTATGTAGAATTTGAGCCCTGTGATGGCGCATTCGATATGCCAGCCTATGAAAGCGAAGAGCGCGGCGAATATCATCTGTGACAGAGTCAGCTGAGTGGAGTCCTCCTTCTCTCCGAGGATCGCCACCGACACCACGTAGGCCGCGAAGAACAGGTCCGCTATGATGAGGTATATGACTTCCTTCGAGGAGAACAGCATGTCCGTGTCAGCACCGAACATGAGGAGCAGAGCTATGACTGCTATGACCGTAGCGATGCCCGAGAAGAAGTTCACCTTTCTTCTCAGAAGGAGCAGCATCGGGGTTATGAAGACGAAATACATACTCACCACGCTGGACGTGATGACCGGATCCAGATGCTGGGAACCCAGCAGCAGGAAGAAATTGAATCCCGTGAGCTCCGCTGCGAACAGGATGCCTTTAAGAAGCGTCTTCGGCTTTATGGTGAACAGTTTCTTTATCCTTATCAGCCCGATTAGTACCAGGCCTATTACGTTCGTTATGCAGATAAAGGAAAAGGTGGGGACTGTTTCAGGCACGTTCCTCAGGAATATGTACTGTACGGCGGCCAGAACTGTTATGAATATGAGTCCTATGGTCGCAAGTATCTCTTTTTTGATCTTCATATTTTTTACTTTTCCTTTACAATGAATTTTCTGAGGAGGAATTCCGGTTTGTACGCTAATTTCAGGGCCCTCAGTCCGGGAAGCCCCACGTCTTCCTCCATATTCACCCACTGACAGTCAGCGGCGCATCTCTTCGCCGATTCCATCCGGAGAACCTTGAAGCTGTGAGGTATGTCACGGTCGGCCTTCTCGGTGATCACGTCGTATGTATCTCCGAGCCTGAAACCGTAGCAGAAGCCCCGAATCACTCCGTCTATCCTTAGGGTGATCCCCGTGAGCCCCAGCTCCCGGTAGTGTGCAATGTGCTTCTCTATCATCCTCTGGTCACGGATCAGCGTCTCTTCGTCATGGGTCTCTATGTTGTCACGGAGCCATTTCCCTTCGTATTCCAGACACTCCCGGAAATCTTTTTCCGTGATCTCCCTTATCTCCGCCCTGTCACCGTATCTGTTGCGGAAGGTGTGGACCTCGAGCCTCCGCTTTCTGAGGTCCCCGCCTGCGAACTCAGCCATGGTGCGGGCACGGTAGATGTACTCGGCCATGTCACGGTCTTCCGTTATGTCGAACCTGCCCGGAAACGTCTTTTCGACGAATTCCGCATGTTTTTCGGTAAGGGTCAGGAACATGGTCTTCTTTCCGTATGAAGCTGCGTCTGTGAATATCCTTTCGTAGGCTTCCTTCAGGTCTCCGTTTCCAAGGGGGGCCAGGTAGACACGGTATATGCCGTCGCATTTTTTGCTTCTGAGTGTATACAGGAATCCGCCGCTTATGCAGACCATGTCCCCGTATTTCTCCTCAAGAGAATACATGCTGACGGGAGAATGCTGGCACGAGCCTTCGCCGTATTCCGACGTATATGGGTATATCCGGCCGCAGTCATCCGGTGTGACAGGCCTGAATCCGATCGTTTCCGCAGGCATCGTTCAGTTCTCCTTTCTTATGGATTTTTCCTTTACCGCAGTCTGAACATAACCTTCGGGAGATGGCCTGCTTATGACGCGGCAATACCGGACCATGCAGAAACGGTCATATAGCCCTGTTATCGTGCATCGTCCGGTTTTTTGTTTCAGCGCTGGAATTAATGGCAAATACTTTTTGTATTTTCAAGTACGTCCGGTTATTCCGGTTGATGTTTGACGCGAAACCGTTCTGTGCGCTCATGTTGGTATCGGCTGAAGCATATTTGACACATCCCGTTGTATTGATCGACCCTGGGATAAAGTCCGCATATGCTGCACATCTGCGAAGAGTCGGTCCCGCCGGATACATCATTGAGATCCTCTTCCGGTATCTCTTTCTTTTCAGCAAGTTTTCTTTCTTCAGTGTTTTCCATGATTCTCTCCTATGTAATTATCTCAGCATCGAACCGCCGAATTTTCTCTTGCATTCGCTGCAGTAGATATCAGCAGGATCCTTTATCTCTTTCCC
>CACZSC010000298.1 GCA_902783755.1 uncultured Ruminococcus sp.
CGATACGGGAGATGTGTAGTTGGCCTGGAGGTTCTCGGGAACCAGTCCCTCCTTGATGCCGGCTTCGACTTCCGTCAGAGCCCAGCTTGAAACTCCGTCAAGATTCGGTGCAGCCTCTGTTCCAGTTTCTTCAGTTGTAGGAGGAATTGTTTCTTCAGTCTCTGTCGGAACATAGCTGGAATCACGGAGAATTACCGTGTTCAGGCTCTTGTTCGTAGGATTCTTGTATTTATTGTCATGCGGGTTGTCGGCAAGATATTTGCCCCACAGGATACCACCGTAGATCCCTCTCGAAGTGCTCTCGTTTCCGCTTGGGGTCGTACATACTTTCGTTCCGTTGCTCACTCTGAGGAACGTGATGGCGAACTCTTTGTTTGCAAGATTTGCAAGATCAGCTTTTCTGAGTACCAGGTTAGAGAACGGGATGGCAATGATGCACTCCATCGTGTCATCACCTACCTGGCTCGGGTCTACATTTATAATCGGCGCTGGATCAAGAGCACCGGCGGCAGTAATAACGGCGCCGGGTTCATGTATTGCGGTGGCTGTCGTCCAATCATCGAATCCAAGAGCCCAAACATACCAGTACGGGTCATACACACCGTGATCGTCGAATGTAGTAACACCATCATATGGATTTTCAACAAGGTCAAGCGGTTTGATATAAAGCTGGGCGCCGTCGCCTCTCTGTGCGGTCTCCGCACCAGCGATATCATAGTCCTTGGTCCTGAAAGCAAAATAGAAATAGTTGTCATCCCAAAGCATCCATACATCCATCGGCTCGTCCTCAGGATGCCATGTGCGTCTTCCGTTGGGTCCTGTTCCTGCAGTGCCTACGCCGTCAGCCATTGCCCTGTCTTCATAGTCGCTTTCATAGAATGTCCACGCATAGCAGTTTTCCGAAGCGGACGTGATTCCTTTCAGTACAGGCTCGCCCCATGATGAATCGATGACTTCAAGGTTGGGCTGATTGTCTACTTTCCTTGCCTCTACGACAACACCTACTGCCGCATTCGCTACTACAGCGACGAATACGAGCATGACAGACGCGAGAACGATCGTTACGATCTTTTTCACGATATAAAATCTCCTCTCGTAATTGTATTTGGTTTGAAATCGCATGAAGCGTACACTGCCCCATTACTGTATGTAGTATACCATACGCAACTCTCTGTTTCAACAACTATTTATTAACTATCGCACCGCATGATCATTTTCGTTCATTTGACTAATTAATTTCCGTTTTTTTGTATATTTTGTTCATGGGTATGGGAGAGCTGGGCGTCACCGGTAAGTAATTTACGCAAAAAACTATCTCCACAGCTGCAATAATATTTTTAGTTATTGTTTACTTCCCTTCTATTTGGTATAATCTAGATGTTTTTTAGTGCATCGCATGAGGTTAATTATCTATGGTATTCGGAAAACACATAAACAAATACTATCTGAAATACGGCATTTTCCTGCTGATAGGCATCGCGTCCCTTGTGGCAGTCGATTACCTTCAGCTCGAGATACCGAAACTCTATCAGATGATCGTAAACGGGCTCAATACGGGAGAGGTCGCTATCGACGGCACAGTCTTTGCCTTCGACATGGAATTCCTCATCAGCCGTATATGCTTTCCCATGCTCTTCTTCGTCCTGATGATCATGCTGGGCAGGTTCCTATGGAGGATCATGTTCTTCGGTACGGGCATCAGGGTCGAATCGGATCTGCGCAATTCCATGTTCGACAACGTTAAGAACCTGAGCTGCGAATTCTTCCAGAAGAACAAGGTCGGCACCCTGATGAGCCTTTTCACGAATGATCTTGACACTGTGCAGGAATGCTTCGGCTGGGGCATCATGATGTTCTTCGACGCACTCCTTCTTGGGATCATGGCTATTGTCAAGATGGTCCGGATGGATCCCACCCTGACTCTTCTGTGCATGATCCCGATGGCTTTTCTTCTGGCCTCCGCCACCATCGTGGGAAAGTATATGATGAAGAAATGGGACGTTAGACAGCAGGCTTTCTCTAAGCTTTCGGACTTCGCGCAGGAGAAATTCTCCGGTCTCACGGTCATAAAGGCCTTTGTCAAGGAAGCGAAGGAACTCATGTCCTTCAAAAAGATAAACATTGAGAATGAGGAAGCGAACGTAAAGCACACCCAGGCTTCGGTACTTATGCGTCTGATGGTCATGCTGTTCGTCGAAAGCGTAATCTGCGTCATTCTCGGATACGGCGGCTATCTGGTTTACCAGGGAAAGTTCAACGCAGGCCAGCTCGTCGAGTTCATAGCATATTTCACCTCAGTGGTGTGGCCCATAATGGCGGTTTCCGAACTTATAGACATGACATCGAGAGGCAGAGCCTCCCTCAAGAGGATAAGCCGTCTTCTGGAGGCAAAGCAGGATGTCACCGACCGTGAAGGCGCCGAAGAGATAAAGGATGTCAGAGGCGAAATAGAATTCAGGGATCTCACGTTCAGCTACCCCGACGAGGAATACAAGGCGCTTTCGGGCATGACGTTCAGGATAAACGCAGGTGAGAACGTCGGCATCGTGGGACGTACGGGATGCGGTAAGACCACCGTTGTGGATCTTCTCCTCAGGACCTATAATGTGCCGGACGGGACCATTTTCCTCGACGGGCATGACGTGAACTCCCTTACCATACATTCAGTGCGGGAAGCCTGCGCGTACGTGCCACAGGACAACTTCCTGTTTTCGGACACTATAGAAAACAATATCTCCTTCGGCGTTGACGAGTTCGGCCGGGAGGATGTGGTCAGGTATGCCAAGCTTGCCGACGTGCATGACAACATATCAGGTTTTGCCGAAGGATACGACACCATACTCGGAGAGAGAGGCGTGACCGTTTCAGGAGGGCAGAAACAGAGGATATCTATCGCCAGGGCCATGATGCGGAACGCCCCCATACTGATCCTTGACGACTCGGTATCTGCTGTCGATACCAATACCGAAAAGAACATACTCCGTTCCATAGAGGAAACAAGAAAAGGAAAGACCACGATCCTGATAGCCCACAGGATATCCACCGTCGAGAAGATGGACAAGATCATTTTCATAGAAGACGGCACGGCAACCGCCGTGGGTCCTCATGAGGAGCTGTACGCCACCTCTGCCAACTACCGCAAGATGGTCGACATGCAGCGTCTGGAAGAGGAAGGGGGTGCCTACAATGCGTGAGTACCTGCCCCTCCTTATAGTCGGCGCAGTCATAGGCGTCTTCTCAGCCGCCTTCATCGCCGCATACATGATAGCGCGAAAGAAACTGAAGGATCCGGACAACGAACGGTCCATATCCGACCGCGAGATCATCAGACGTCTTCTCTCTTACGCGAAGCCCTACAGAAAAAGCTTTGCGGTCGCATTTCTGACCATGGCATTCTCGATCGTATATGACATCATGTCTCCTCTTCTGATCGGGCACATCGAGGAAACGGTAACCAAGGATTTCGAGCTTTCATACCTTCTGTCCGTGGTCGCGCTTTACGCCGGGATCCTCATAGTCAGTCTTGCGTGCACCTATGCCCAGTCAATGATCCTGCAGAAAGCGGGCCAGAAGATACTGACAGCCATCAGGCAGGACACATTCAGGCACATAGAGGAGCTGTCACACGAGCAGCTCAACGAGATCCCGGTCGGCAAGCTCGTAACAAGAGTCTCGAACGACCCCAACTCCATACTCTACATGTTCACGAACATACTGGTGACCCTCCTCAAGAACGCGCTGGTCATCATCGGGGTGCTGGTCGCCATGTTCGCGCTGAACGTGGAGCTGACGCTCATGGTGCTCTGCTTCGTGCCTTTCATCGTGTTCTTCACCGTGATCTTCAGGTGGTTCTCGAGGCGAGTACACAGAGGTGTCACAAACGCCACAACAGATATGAACACATTCCTTTCGGAGAACCTGTCCGGCATGAAGGTCACCCAGATCTTCAACCGGGAAGACCGTAAGATGAAGGACTTTCTCCAGAGGAGTGTGAAGCTCAAGAGAGCCAAGTATTCGAGGCTTCTGGTGTTCGGCGTGTTCAGGCCCATGGTCAACATGCTTTACTACTCTTCGATCCTGTTCCTGTTCTATCTTGGTTCAAAGGGATACATAGACAACGTATCATTTCTCGGACAGGTCATATCGTCAGCGACTCTCGTGTCCTTCTACATGTACATAGCCAAATTCTTCAATCCGATCATGAACCTGGCAGAACAGTTCGACATGCTGCAGAGGTCCTTCGCGTCCGCGGAAAAGATCTTCAGAGTGCTCGACATAGAGCCGGGTATAAAGGACGCAGACGACGCAATCGAGCTCGATGAGATCAGAGGCGAGATTGAGTTCCGCGATGTATGGTTCTGCTACAAGCCTGACGAATGGGTCCTGAAAGGCGTATCATTCCACGTCATGCCGAAGGAGACCGTCGCGTTCGTAGGCGCCACGGGTGCCGGGAAGACCACCATTCTCTCACTCATTTGTCACAACTACGAGATCCAGAAGGGACAGATCCTGATAGACGGGATAGATATAAGGAAGATAAAGATATCGTCCCTGAGGTCGAAATTCGGCCAGATGCTGCAGGATGTCTTCCTGTTCTCGGGAGACATAAGATCCAACATACTGCTCGGCAAGGACGATTGCAGCGATGAAAAAGTCATGGAAGCCTGCAGGATGGTCAACGCCGACCGGTTCATAAACCGCCTCGACGACGGTCTTGACGAGATCGTCCGGGAGAGGGGCAACAACTTCTCTGCCGGCCAGCGGCAGCTCATAAGCTTCGCGAGGACCATAGTCCACGAGCCCTCCGTCATCATCCTCGACGAGGCCACCGCGAACATCGATACCGAAACCGAAGCCCTCATACAGGAATCCCTCGAAAGGATCAAGTCCATCGGGACCATGCTGGTGGTCGCCCACAGGCTGTCCACGATACAGCATTCGGACAAGATAATCGTGCTTTCGAAGGGACAGATCATCGAGGAAGGAAACCATCAGCAGCTGCTGGAAAAGAAAGGGCACTACTATAACCTTTACAGGCTACAGTATACAAAGCAGCAGCTCTCCGGCACCTGATCGCCGGACATTCCGTGACGGAGGCAACAAACATGAAGAGAAGGATTTTCAACATACCGCTGCCGAAGGACTATGATCTGTCTGCAGATATGCCCATAGATCTGACGAGGGGCTGGAAACTCAAAGCCACAGGCGTCAGCGGAAGCGTCCGGGAACAGTATATAAAACG
>CACZSC010000299.1 GCA_902783755.1 uncultured Ruminococcus sp.
CCCCGGTATCTATCCGTTCTATCTGGAAACGGCTGCACTGACCGGATACAGGACACAGGCGGCAAATCTCCTCATAAGCGAGATAATCCCGAAAGACATAAAACCGGAATCAGTCATCAGCGCCGAGGATTTCGCCGCGGTATGCGATATGTTCGGATCAGGCGAGATCGTGAGCTCTGCTGCGAAGACCCTTATAGGACTGGTTTCGGCGACCGGAGTCAAGCCGAGGAAGCTCGCGAAAGAGCACGGGCTTCTCAAGATCAGGGACGAAACCGCTATCCGTGGTTTCGCGGAGAAGGCGATCGCCGGGGACCCGAAATCAGCTTCGGACTACAGAGCCGGGAAGGTAAATGCGGTCAAACAGCTGCTGGGTTCCGTCATGAGGATGACGGGCGGCGCTGCTGACCCCATACTGACCGAAAAGGAGCTCAGGAAAATGCTTTACCGGGACAAATAAAGATGTAAATATTTTATTAACAAACTGAAAACTAATAGTTAATATGACAGGTTTTTTGCTCGACTTTTGTCGAATAAAAAGCCTGTTTTTCTTTGCATTTTTAACAAAAATCCGTATTTAGTGACATATCCCGCAAATAACCCTATATCTAGTCGGAAGATCCACTGAAAAGACCTGAAAAACCGGCTGAAAACGGGCCTGATCCTCAGGACACTGCAGCGTGTTCTCTCATATTTTCATTATATGGAGCCCTTGATTTTTAAAAACTGATAGACTATAATGGCTGTGTGGGACAAAATGTCACGAAATGGGACGTTTTGGAGCAAAAAACCGATGAAAAGGAGGCAAGATTATGCTGCTCGGCACTTATGCTCATTCACTGGACACAAAGAACAGAATAGTCATACCCTCCAAAATGGCTGATGAGCTGACGGGGAAGCTGTATATCTACCCGGCCATCAGCGTCAAATGCATCAAACTGTTCAACAAGACCGAATGGGACAAATACATAGAGATGATCTATTCACTGCCCAGGGACAAGGAATACAAGGTGAGGCAGATGATCCTTCCGAGGACTCTTGAAGTGATCCCCGACGGACAGAACAGGATACCGATTGCCCAAAACATGCTGGATCATGCCGGTATCGGCGAAAGGGATGTATACATCATCGGTATGGGCGAGTACTGCGAGATCTGGGACAGGAAGCTCTATGATGAGAGCCAGCCGGAGTTCAGGGATCCCGAAACGATAGATTACATAAAAGAGCTGGGACTGTAAGAAGTGGAAGGCGTCTTTTCCCATATATCCGTCCTGCTTGCCGAATGCATGGATGTGCTTGATCCCGCAAGGGGAGGCATTTACGTGGACTGTACCGCCGGGGGAGGCGGGCATTCCCTCGAGATAGCGAAGCTGCTTCCCGGAGGCTCGAGGCTCATATGCCTTGACAGGGACGACGAGGCGCTAGAGGCCTGTTCCGAAAGGCTGTCGGAGTATTCCGGGAAAGTGACCATCGTCAAATCCAATTTTTCCGAACTGACCTCGGTCCTTGACGGACTGGGCGTGGACAGGATTGACGGAGTACTGTGGGACCTGGGAGTCTCTTCCAGACAGCTGGATGAGGCCGAAAGAGGTTTCTCGTATACAAAGGAAGCCCCTCTTGATATGAGGATGGACAAATCGGGGCCGGTCACCGCTTATGATGTGGTGAACGGGTACGGCGAGCCGGATCTCGCCAGGATCATCAGGGACTACGGCGAAGAGAGATTCGCCGGACAGGTCGCCAGGGCCATATGCAGGAGCAGGGAAAAGAAACCGATAGAGACTACGACGGAGCTGGCCGGGATCATTTCGGGGGCCATACCTTCGAAAAACAGGATGACCGAATCACAGCACCCGGCACGGAGAACATTCCAGGCGATCCGGATAGAAGTGAACGGAGAGCTTGATTCCATCGCCCCTTCCATAAAGGGAGCAGCGGACAGGCTGAATCCGGACGGCAGGATGGCGGTCATAACCTTCCATTCGCTGGAGGACAGGATCGTCAAGGAATGCTTCAGGGAACTTTCCACGGGATGCACGTGCCCGCCGGAATTTCCGGTCTGCGTGTGCGGGAAGAAGCCAGTGATTGAGCTCATGACAAGAAAACCGATCCTTCCGGGCAAGGAAGAATCGGAAACAAACCCGAGATCAAGGAGCGCCAAGCTCCGCGCTGCAAGAAAACTCTAGATCATTTTTAAGGAGGCTGCCATGACCGGTGAATACACGACACACAGGAACATGAACAATCAGTACAGCACCCATGGCGCCGCAAGACCTGATGATACCAGATACGCGACCAGGGTTATAAACACAGGAAAACCGCAGAAGAAGGAACCCTCTCTGGACAGGACAATGGTATTCGATGCCAGAGCCGCACAAACCGCTGCCAGGACCGGAAGCAGGACGCAGAAGAACGCGAACTCTGCGTCGGACCGCAGAAGGACAGCCGCGGCGAGGACGGCTCCGGCGTCTTCCCTGAAAACAAAGAACAATATGGAACTCAAGCCGGATCTCGCTGTCACGGAGAGAAAGAAGAACATCTCGAAAGTGATCTCGATAACAGCGGCTGTTGTCGTGTTTGCCTTCGTGATAGTCATCCTTGTCAGCAGCATCTCAGACATATACAGAACGGAGCACATGATAGCTTCCCTGGAAAAGCAGGTGGAGGCGCTTAAAACGGAGTCGGGACAGCTGAGGATACAGCTGGAGGAAAAGAACGACATCCGGACGATAGAGGAACTGGCCACCAAGAAATACGGCATGGTCAGAGAGGATTCTCTTCAGAGACAGTTCGTTTCGCTGTCATCCGGAGAGAGCATAGAGGTCTACGAATCAGAAACGGAAACGAGCGGTTCCGTCCTTCTGTCTTCGGTGTTCTCAGCCATTGAAAGATTCTTCAACGGCAACGACTGACAGAAGGACAAATAAAGACGAATATGACGGGCTGCGCCATTTTTGGTGTCTCAGCCCGTTCGTTGTCCAATATAGCAGGTTATTTTTGAGCTGAAAGAGCTCCGGAGAGGTAGAAAACATGGATTCGGGCAGGGTGAAAAACAGAATCGACAGAAAAACATGCAACAGAATCTGGGTGTTTTTTGTCATAATCGCGCTCTTTGCCTGCACGCTGATAGGGCGTCTTGCCAGCTTCCAGATCGCACACGGCGAGGAATATCAGGCCATAGTGCTGAACCAGATGACCAAGCAGGCCGATATAGCTCCGGTGAGGGGAAAGATATATGACCGGAACGGGAACCTGCTTGCTACAAATATCACGGTATATAACGTCATAATCTCACCCGATGACATCAGGACAAGGATGGAAAGCGACCGGAAACTCCTTGACGATGACAAGACCGGTAACGAGGTCGTATATGAGCTGAGCGATGCCGAGGCGGGACTGAGCGTGAGCGAGACGGATCTCAGCAAGGCAGTCGGGAATATACTGTCCGCATATCTTGACGTGGACCGGAAGACCATCGACGAGAAGATGGCCAAGGAAGGCAGAAAATACGAGCTCATAAA
>CACZSC010000300.1 GCA_902783755.1 uncultured Ruminococcus sp.
ATACGCTGCTGTGGGATTTCACCGAGTACTACTGGGAAGGAACGACGGACCCGAACTACTATTATGAGCTGTTCAATCAGTATTCGGGAAAGTATATAGCTCCGCAGCTGCCAAACGGTGAAGGCGATGAAGGGCAGATCCTTTCCGATGAGCCGATTGGCATCAACATGAACGGCAGGCGTGACGGTCTTTATGAATCGCCGATCGTCGCGTGGGATACTGTCAATTACGATTACGCGGGTCTTTCCGTGGATGACGACAGCATAGTCTCAGGTCCGAGATCAGAGGCTTCCGATTTCTACTTTGCCATCATGGAAGAGCCGAACGTCGATGACGACATCCATACCGTGCCTACGCTGGATCATACCCAGTACGGAATCACCATGAAGATGATCGACATCAAGACCCGCGCGGAGATGAGCAACTTCCTCGGGAATGATGGCGGAGGCGTCGGAACGGAACTTCATCAGGGGCTGCTTTCCACTGACGTCTCTGAAGGGGATTATCCGACCAATTCCTCGGGGCAGTCTCTTTCTACACTATATAACGGCGCGACTGAGGTGAACCACCTCTTCATAAAGAGCACCTACGAAGAGACCGGCTACTTTGAGTTTGACAGCACGCAGAACTTCGCGAGCCTGGACGGGACCGACTTCAAGGTATATAAGGAGCTTGGATCATACGATTCAGGCGGGAACAAGCACACCATGAAGCACGGGCAGTTCTTCCCGTACAACACGATAGAACCCGGCAGTTTCTGCACCATCAACGCGAAGAACCAGTACACATTCGATGAGACATCGTATGATCTGCCGATCCCGGACTCCGATCCGCGCAAGGACGAGCGTCTCTACACGATAGAACACGACGGTCAGAAGCCCAACACCCAGTTCGCCATGGAACTCCAGGCAAGCTTCACTCAGACGCCGAGCGGCCTCGACGACTGGGGCCATGACATAATCTTTGAGTTCACCGGCGATGACGATTTCTGGCTCTATGTAGATAATGAGCTGGTCATCGACCTTGGAGGCATCCACAGTTCCGTTCCGGGCAAGGTCAATTTCAGCACCGGAGAAGTCAGAGTCAACGGCGAGAACATGACGCTCAGGGAGATCTTTGAAAGCAACTACCGCAGCCGTAACCCTGAGGCAAGCGATGCCGATGTTGCAGCTTATCTCTCTCAGTATTTCGATGAGGGCAGCACGGTCTTCAAGGACTATACGAACCACACGATGCGCATCTTCTATATGGAGCGCGGAGGCGGCGCGTCCAACCTCCAGATGAGGTTCAACCTCGCGTCAGTCAGGAAGGGTACCGTACAGCTCAACAAGAAGGTCACAGGAGTAGATGACCCGGATTCTCTGATGGCGGAGTTCCCGTATCAGATAATCTACAGAGTTGAAGGGGAGCCGGAGGATCAGTTCCATTATCTTCACAATCTGAAAGGATCTCCGGATCCTACGCAGAAAAGGGATTATGTGTTCTATAAGGATTCCGTAAAGCCGGCAAAATACCTGCCGTCTGTCACCATAGGCGGCACTGAGTATAACGATGTGTTCTTCCTGAAGCACGACGAGACTGTAGATATCAACTTCCCTGATGGCATGGTCGACTACAGGATCGTGGAATGCGGTATCAACAGCGAAGTATATGAAAATGTAAACGTCAACGGTGACGATATCGAAGGCGCGCCTGTTCCGGGTTCCGACCGTAAGGACTACGGGATCGATTACGCGACCACGGACCAGAGAGCTAGGGTCAACTATGAAAATGAAGTCGACCCTGATTCTCTCAGCAATATCACGGTCCAGAAACTCCTGTTCAGGGAAAACGGCGAAGATGCCATCAATTATCCTGACGATACGACGCCTTTTGCGTTCAGGCTCTATCTGTCTTCAGAGTTTGATGACCTTCAGCCTGTAAACATGCATACGTATTATGTAAAGGACAACAACGGCGAGTACTGCAGATGGAACACCTCGCAGCAGAAATTCGTCTCTCTTGGCAAGACCGATTATTCCGATTTGACCAATGATGAGAAATCTTCAGCCAGATTCACGACTTCCATCTACGGTACCGTAGGAAACATTCCTCCGGACTTTACCGTAGAACTCAGGAACGTGATGGCGGGCACTCAGTTCAAGGTCCTTGAGCGTTCTGACGAGCTTCCGGACGGATACTCGTTCCAGAGGTATGTCTGCAACGGCGAAGATTCCGATGCTGCCGAAGACGAGGGCGTGCAGGATACAGTCGTCAAGGGCGAGGATCCGGAAGTCAAAGTGCGCAACATCAAAGGCTGGGGCCTCAGGATGAACAAAGA
>CACZSC010000301.1 GCA_902783755.1 uncultured Ruminococcus sp.
GATCACTTTCTCAAGATAGGAGTCGTCGATTATGGGCCACTTGAATCCCAGGCGTATGAGGGAATTGGTGGTGAACCGGCAGTCGGATCCTACCATAACGAGGTCCTTGTCCCGGTTGGCGTAGGCCACGAGGGAGAGCACCGTCCCGCTCTCATCCTCATGTTTCGATGCTTCCGCCAGAGTCTTCCTGAACTCCTCCTCGGACACCATGCGGACGCTGAACCCGTGGCGTCGTATGGCTTCCACCACGTCCGCCATGGTGACCGTATGGTTGTTCTTCATATTGAATATGCTGAACCTGCCGTCAGCCCCGGCAAGGGTCAGTACCGCGTCTGCGGTGGAGTCTATGGGCGAGAATTCCACCTCCTGGTCGAATATGGTGACCGGGCACTGGCCGAGCCGGATATAGGCGTTGAGGGAGCGCATGAAGGCGTTGGTCCTGAAGTTTATCTGGAACTCACCGTCCTCGTGCCTGCCCATCAGGTTGCCCGCCCTTATGATCACGGCGTCCAGGCCCTGTCTGACCCGGGCTTCCAGTATGGAACGCTCCGCCAGGAACTTCGTCCTGACGTAGTCGTTGTCCACGTTCTGCCCGAAGTAGAGCATGTCTTCCTTCAGACTCACTTCATGTTCCGATCCTATCTCTCCTCCCACGCTGAGGGTGGAGATCTGCACCAGACGCCTGGAGGTCCGCACGCAGAAGTCTATAAGGTTGAGGACGCCCTTGTGATTGATCCTGTCAAGGATGTCGTCCTTCGCGAAGTGCTTCACGCAGGCGGCGCAGTTTATGACCGTTCCGGCCTCTGAGGCTTCAAGAGCCTCTATGGTCTTCGGATCGGTAATGTCGCCCGTGGCGCAGAATATCCGTTTCCCGAACAGCTCTTCCATGGTGTCGCCGAAATAGTACATGAGCAGCACCTTGAGCCGCTTCTCCGGGGACTCGAAGCGTCCCCGGCGCATGAGACAGGTGACCTTTCCGCCGCAGTTTCTGAGGAAGGATCTCAGCACATGAATACCCAGGAACCCGGTGGCTCCCGTCAGTATGATGTCCCCAAGGGGACGGGCAGAGATGCTGTCAACGTTGCCCATGGTGTTGAAGGATATGAGCCTGTTGATGGCGGTATAGTCGAAATCGGCAGCCTCATTGGCCTTTCCGCCGCTGCCCAGGCCCGCGATTGCCCTCGCCAGCTCCCTTGCAGAGGGGTTGCTGAACACGTCCCTGTATACGATGGGATATCCCCTGTTCATGGCGAACATGACGACTTCCGCCGCGCTTATGGAGCTTCCGCCGATATCGAAGAAGCTGTCCGTGACGCTGACCTTCTCAAGTCCCAGGATGGAGGCGTACTCCGCGCATATCTCTCTTTCAAGAGGCGTCGCCGGCTCCACGAATTCCCGCTGCTCATTGCTCTTCTCAGGTCTCGGAAGAGCTCTTTTGTTGACCTTCTGGTTCTGGGTCAGGGGGATGGAGTCAAGCTGCATGAAGGCTGCCGGCACCATATATGAAGGCTTCTTGCTCTTTATGAACACGCTGAGGTCCGCGAAATCCACGGCCGCGTCCGCCACCACGTATGCCGCTATGTATCTGCCTCCGAAGGCCTCGTTCTCGTAGGCCTGGACTGTGACGTCACGGATCCCGGGATACTCGCGGATCACGCCCTCCACTTCGGGAAGCTCGATCCTGAATCCCCTGATCTTGACCTGTCCGTCGTTGCGGCCTATGAAGTCGATCCTGCCGTCCGCCAGGCGGCGCACGATGTCGCCGGAGCGGAACACCCGGTCGAACCCGGGTTCGCTGCAGAAGGGGTTCGCGGTGAAGACTTTCTCAGTGGTCTCCGGCAGATTGAGATAGCCCCGTCCCACGCCCAGTCCCGCGATCCACAGCTCTCCCATGGCTCCCTCGGGCACCTGGTGCCCGAGACTGTCCACCACGTAGAGCCTGTAGTTCGGAAGGGCGCTTCCTATGGGCACCCGGTCGTAGAGCCTGTCCACGGGCTGTACGGTCGTGAATATGGTGCATTCCGTAGGCCCGTATCCGTTGGTGAGGGTATATCCTTCAGGCGGCGCTATGGGCACCAGCTTCTCGCCGCCCACGGAAAGATGCTTCAGGCTGCTGTTCTCTATGCGGGAAGCGTACATGCGTCCCATCTGGGTGGTCATGAACGCGTGGGTGACGCCGTTTTCCCTGTAGTATCTGTCGAGCAGGGGCAGGTCCACCCTGATGTCCTCCGGCACGATGCATACGGCGGCGCCGGTGGTGAGGGCAGGGTAAAGGTCCATCATGTCGGCGTCGAATCCGAAGCTGGCGTATGCCGCCACCACGGAATCAGGCTTCAGACCGTAATATGTCCTGTACCAGTCGCAGAAGTTCACCAGGTTCCGGTGTTCCAGCATGACCCCCTTGGGCTTTCCGGTGGTCCCCGAGGTGTACAGGAGGATGAACAGCCTGTCCGGTCTCAGTTTCCTCCCGGAGGGACCGCAGTCAGGCAGGGACGGGATGTCCGGAACGCTCAGCACCGGCCCTTCGTATCCGGGCAAAAGGTGCATCAGTTCAGGCTCTGCTATGAGCAGCTTCGCCCCTGCGTCTTCTATCATGTAAGACAGGCGCTCCGGCGGATAGGCCGGGTCCAGAGGCTGGTACGCGGCCCCCGACTTCAGCACGCCCATGGCCGTCAGTACCATGTATTCGCTTCTTGATATGAGGATGGATACCACGTCCTCCGGGCCTATCCCCAGGCCGGATATGTATCCCGATATGTTGTCGGATATCCTGTCGGCTTCCCTGTATGTGATCCTTTTATCGCCGCATATCACGGCGGTGTTGCCGGGATGCTCTGCGGCGGCCCTGCGGAAAAGTGCCGGGATGTCCGTATCCTCCGGGAGCGTGCCGGTGCGGTTGAAGGCGTCGAGCCGGGCTTTCCTCTCCTCCGTGAGAAGGGAGATCTCATCTATGTCCCGGCCTGCGATGAGGGACCTTACGGCGCATTCCATGCTTTCAAGTATGGATTTTACGGCCCATTCCTCGTAGTGGTCGGCCTCGCACACGCAGTCCAGCCGCCAGCCGTCCTCCGTGTCGAACACGAAGAAGGTCATGGCAGCCTTGGAAGCTGCCACGGGCAGCTCGACGTCCACGCAGGGATGCCCGCCCAGGGTCTCCGTCTTTCCGAGGGGACCCTCGTACACGAAGAGCATGTTGGCTTTGACGTCGAACGTCCGGGATATCTCCGAGAAGGGATATATGTCGTTCGTCATGCTGTCGGACAGCTGCTTTCCGATTCGGGACACCAGTCCCCGGGCGGTCTCGCCCTTTCCGAGGTCGCAGACCACCGGCAGGGTGTGCACGAACATGCCCACGGATCCGGCCAGCCTTGAGTCGTTCCTGCCGTTGTAGACGGTGGCGTATACGCTGTCGTTCCTTGCCAGGTATCTGGCCAGGGTCAGTCCGAAAGCGGCGTTCCATAGGGCGTTCTGCGTCACCGAGGCGCTTTTCAGGAACTCCTCCAGCTGCCGTCTGTCTATGGAGAC
>CACZSC010000302.1 GCA_902783755.1 uncultured Ruminococcus sp.
CTATGCAGTCTGGAAAGCCCAGCAGCCTTCGCCTCCGACAGGTGACGGTAACGGATGGATGATGATCATGATGATAAGATCGGCTCTCTGCGCATGGTATTTGTCCGATAAAGTCAGGAAAGCTAATATAACCATTTATGTTGACAGCAGGAAAATTCGAAAAGGTCTCGGAGCATCAGTATGAAACGGATACCGATGCTCCGGGTACATACGGCAACGTAGTTCTCCCTAAAAGAGCGACCACAGGTTCTGCGGGATACGATCTCATATCTCCGAAATCCTTCGTGCTCGCTCCCGGAGAAAGTACAAAAATAGCGACAGGCCTCCGTGTTAGGATGGAACCGGGTTGGGTGCTTTTCATTTTGCCGAAGAGCGGACTCGGAACGAAATACCGCTCTCAGCTGGACAATACCTGCGGCGTGATCGATTCCGATTACTACCATGCCGATAACGAAGGTCATATAATCATCAGTATGACCAACGATTCGAGATCGAACAGGACCATGGAGATCATAGCAGGCAAAGCCTTTGCCCAGGCAATATTTCTGCCTTACGGTATAACTGAAGATGATGAAGCCGACGGTGTAAGAAAAGGAGGCTTCGGTTCCACGGGAGTCTGATATGTTACTAAGAGAAGATCTTGAAAAAAGAGAATACGAGATACTGTCCGGATTTGCAACAAAAGCCGGCAGCAGCAAAGGAAGGATATATCCGGAGGAAGAGGATGCCCTGAGGACCTGTTTCCAGAGAGACAGGGACAGGATAATCCATTCCAAGGCGCTCAGGCGTCTCATGCACAAGACCCAGGTTTTCCTGGCACCCGAAGGAGACCATTACAGGACGCGTCTTACACATACTCTCGAAGTCGCTCAGATAGCGAGGACCATCGCAAGGAGCCTCGATCTCAACGAGGATCTTACGGAAGCCATAGCAATGGGCCACGATCTCGGACACACTCCCTTCGGCCATAACGGAGAGGAATTTCTGAACGAGATACACCCGGGAGGTTTCCAGCATGCAGAACAGAGCCTCAGAGTAGTAGACGTCATTGAAAAGACTTCATCGGGCAGACCTCTCAATCTTTCCTTCGAAGTAAGGGACGGTATACTCAACCACGGAAGCAAAGCTACCCAGGCGACTCCGGAAGGAAAGATAGTAAGTCTTTCAGACAGGATAGCATATATAAACCACGACATAGACGATGCTCTCAGGGCAAGAGTCATAACGCTGGACGAGATTCCCAAAGACTGCCTCGAGCTTTTCGGATATACCCACGGGGAGAGGATCAACAGCCTCGTTACGGACGTGATAAAGAACTCCGACGGGAAACCTGCAGTGACCCAGTCCGAAGAGTATGCAAAATATATGAACATACTCCGCGACTGGATGTTCGAGCACGTATACAGGAATCCTGAAGTCAAGAAGCATGCGGAACTCGAAAAAGTCCAGACCCTCATATTTTCTCTTTACGAGTACTACGTGAAGAATCCGGACAAACTTCCTAAGGAATATCAGGAGCTTCTCGAAGAGTGGGGGAGGAACGAAGTCGCAAAGGATTACCTGGCCGGTATGACCGACAGATATGCGCTTTTCATGTACGACGATCTGTTCGTGCCCGCTGGCTGGAATCTCAGAAATTAATAAAAAAGCAAAAAAGGAAATCTGAATACTGCGTTGAAAATGTAAGCAGGGTAGATTGGAGATCATAATGCCGAATTATTCAGCCGCAGTTGAAGAAATAAAATCAAGGTGTAATATCGTTGACGTCATAGGCGCAGTGGTGCCCCTCAAAAGAGGCGGCACCTCATATATGGCCTGCTGCCCCTTCCATAACGAGAAGACACCTTCTTTTAGTGTTTCCGAAAAGATGCAGCATTATCACTGCTTCGGATGCGGTGAATCGGGTGACGTCTTCACCTTCATGCAGAAATACTACAACATATCCTTCCCCGAATCCGTGGAAAAGCTCGCCGCCCAGTACGGAGTGACCATAGAAAAGGAAGATACGGCTGCATCGAAAAGAAGGCAGGAGATGCTTGCAGTTAACAAGCAGGCTGCGAGATTCTTCTTCGAGAACATAAGATCTCCGAAAAGCGAAGGATACAAATATATCACCGGCAGAGGGCTCACATCAGAGACCATCAAGACTTTCGGCCTCGGATATACCGGAACGGATTACCACGGTCTCTATGATCATCTGAAAAAGAACAATGTATCCGAACAGATAATGTTCGATCTCGGACTCGTATCAAAAAACGAAAAGGGCACGGTATTCGACAAATACAGAAACAGGCTGATGTTCCCCATCATGGATACGAGAGGTAACGTTATAGGGTTCGGAGGAAGGATCATCGGCGAAGGAGAGCCGAAATACCTCAATTCGTCCGAATCCCAGGTATTCCTCAAGAAGAACAATCTCTACGGTCTGAACGTGGCGAAGGAAGCCATACAGCAGGAGGGCTACGCTTTTCTCGTCGAGGGCTACATGGACATGGTGAGCCTTTATCAGAACGGCATTAGGAACGTCGTGGCATCTCTGGGCACAGCTCTTACGGAGAACCAAGCGAAGCTCCTCAAGCGCTACTGCAAAAAGGTCATACTCTGCTATGACGCCGACGCAGCCGGAATAAAGGCAGCCGTAAGAGGCATAGACGTGCTGAGATCCGCCGACATGGAAGTCAAGGTCCTCCACGTCGAGAAGGCGAAGGATCCGGACGAATTCGTAAAGAAATTCGGTAAAGACGCCTTCATAAAACTCGCTCTCGAGAAGACTCTCGACCACGTCGACTACAAGATAGCCCTCATACAGAAGAAATACAAAAGGGACAGCAACGCGGATAACGTCAGATTCATACAGGCGGTAGCAGGAGTCATAAGCGGGCTTACACCTGCCGAACAGGAGGTATATTCGAAATATCTTGCCGAAAAGCTGGGTATCTCGGAAGAGACTCTCGTCCTTGAAGCAAAGGCTGTAAAGGAAAAACAGCCTGTACCTCAGAAAGCGCCTGAGAAGGCCGGGGAAAAGCCTGCGGAAGTCAAACTTTCAAAGGCCGACGTGAATCTCGAAAAGATGATCATCAAACTGGCATATACGAAGAGCGAATATTTCAGGATATTCGATTCATACAACAACGCCTTCGTCACCGACGAGGGAATGGAGATATGTGAAGCTCTGAGAGCTTCGTACAAAGAAGGAAAAGATTTCGATATCGACGATCTCAAGGATACACTGTCCGAAGGATCGTATACGTATTTCGAAAAAACAGTAGACGACACCCTTGTGGGCGATGAAGAGGCTGCATACAGAGACTGCCTCAGCAAGTTGGAAAACAGACAAAGGGAAAGCCGTATACGCGAAATACAGGATATACTCAGAATGCTTGACGATATGCCCGACGACGACAGGGCAGCATCGGAAAGCGCAAAACTTATGAAGGAGCTTCTTGAGCTCCGGAAGAAGAGATAGGGGGAAAAATGCCTTACACAGAAGAGAAAAAGAGAGAACTCATCGAACAGCTTATCGACAGCGGCAAAAAGGACGGTTCAGTAAAGGAAGCCGATTTCAATGAACTCGTGACCAATCTGGATCTCGACGAAGCTCAGAGACAGGCCATACTCGAGGAGTTCGACGAGTACGATATCCTCATGATACCGGACATCGTCGAAGACGAAGAAGATTTCAGTCTCGACGTACTTACAGACACCGACGAAGCCGAATTCGCCGAGATCGAAAAGGAAGCCGTTGCAGACAACCTCGAAGATCTGGAAAAGACCATAGCCATAGACGACCCGGTCCGCATGTACCTCAAGGAGATAGGAAAGGTACCGCTCCTTACAGCGGAAGAGGAACTGGAACTTGCAGTCAAGATGGAGGAAGGCGATGAAGAAGCAAAGCAGAAGCTCTGTGAAGCGAACCTCCGTCTGGTTGTTTCCATAGCCAAGAGATACGTAGGACGCGGTATGCAGTTCCTTGACCTCATCCAGGAAGGGAACATGGGCCTTATCAAGGCAGTCGATAAATTCGACTATACGAAAGGATTCAAGTTCTCCACCTATGCAACGTGGTGGATACGCCAGGCTATAACGAGATCCATAGCCGACCAGGCCAGGACCATCAGGATCCCGGTACATATGGTCGAGACCATAAACAAGCAGATAAGAGTCACGAGGCAGCTTCTCCAGGAGCTGGGAAGAGATCCTTCTCCCGAAGAGATAGCCGCTGAGATGGATATACCCGTAGAAAAGGTAAGAGAGATCTCCAAGATCGCTCAGGAGCCTGTTTCCCTAGAGACGCCTATAGGTGAAGAGGAAGATTCCCACCTCGGAGATTTCATCCCCGACGAAGATATTCCTTCTCCTGCGGACGCAGCTGCATTCTCGATGCTCAAGGACCAGCTCAACGAAGTGCTCTCTACGCTTACCGAAAGAGAACAGCAGGTCCTCAGACTCAGGTTCGGTCTCGACGACGGAAGACAGAGGACACTCGAGGAAGTGGGACAGAAGTTCGACGTCACCAGAGAGAGGATACGTCAGATAGAGGCAAAAGCTCTGAGAAAGCTCCGCCATCCAAACAGAAGCAAGAGGCTCAAGGACTATCTTGAAGATTGATCTTTCCGACAGAATGAAGACCATCGTATCGATGGTCATAGAAGGAGAGCCTGCAGCGGACATAGGTACGGACCACGGTCACGTGGCCGCCTATCTTGCAGCCGAAGGCATATGTCCGAAAGTGATACTTACGGACATTGCAGAGCTTCCTCTCGAAAGAGCA
>CACZSC010000303.1 GCA_902783755.1 uncultured Ruminococcus sp.
CCCACGGACCGGAAGGTGAAAGGGACCATACACTGGCTGTCGGCAGAACACTGCAAAAAGACCACGGTGGTCCTCTACGACAGGCTGTTCACGGAGGAGAACATGAACGACCTTCCGGAAGGAAAGGTCTTCAAGGACTATCTCAATCCCGAATCCGCAGTCGTGAAGGAGAATGCCGTAATCGAGGAAAGCCTGGCGGAGGCGGTCCCCGGAGAGATGTTCCAGTTCGTCAGGACCGGATACTTCACGAGGGACTCGAAGAATCCCGGACAGTTCAACAGATCGGTATCCCTGAAGGACGGGTTCAAACCGGCATAAGCAGACAGAAAAGGGCAGATGCTCACGTGAGAGCACCTGCCCGTATTTTCTTTTTCCGTTATTTCCCGAGTATATCCAGTATGGTCTTGTCCCCGTAGATGGTTTCCCAGTCTTTGCAGAAATCGTCTATGGCGTAATATGTCAGGGGATGATACACCAGCATCTCGAACAGATCAGGGTTTATAGTGACGGCGTCGGCGCCGGTCATTGCCACCTTGTGCACCTGTTCCACGTTCTTGAAGCTTGCGGCCAGGATCTTCGTCTTCACTTCGTTCTTCTTGAACATGGAGACGATCTCCTCCACCACGTGTACGCCGTCGGAGACGATATTGTCAAGTCTGTTTATGTAGGGAGCCACGAAATCCGCTCCGGCGTTTGCGGCGATAAGGGCCTGCTGCTGGGTGAAGATGGCGGTCATTGTTACGCCTATCCCCTTGTCTTTGCACAGGGCGCAGGCCTTGAGGCCTTCAGCTGTGATGGGGATCTTTATGAAGAATCTTCCGCCTACCAGGTTCCTGATGGCTTCCGCCTCAGCCAGGATCTGCTTCGCATCGGAAGCGGTGGTCTGCACATGGAGCATCTTATCGGGCCCGATTATCTCGCGGATAGTATATATGATGTTCTTGAAGTCAGACGAATGTTCCTTGGATATTATCGTGGGATTTGTCGTCACTCCCGTTACGGGATAGAACTCGCAGCACTTCTTTATGGATTCTATGTTGGCTGTGTCAATAAGGTATTGCATGTTACACCTCCGTTGTTTTATATCATCGGTAGTATATACCTGATGCCGGAGCGGTTCAACCAGTAATATGACACAATTTACAAAAACTATCGTCTGAAATTGGTGAAAATCAACATAAAATCACGCAGAACGTGTTAAAATGAACATTTATAACACGTTTTCACATTATTCGTGCCATTCTGACTGCGGGATCGGCATGCCGTTTTCTTCAGCCTCCAGCAGGGTTCCCGCGCTGTCATATACCAGCTTCATCGTGAAAAACGGGCAGTCGTCTTCTATCTTTCCGAGAAACAGCCGGTCTCCCTCCCAGAGATCGAGCCCGTAGATTTCCTCCTTTGGGATCCATTCGAGGGTGCCCTCGGAGCATTCGGTCATCTTGCCGGAAAATCTGCCGCATTTGAAAAGAAACATCTGCTCGCATTCGCCCCCTTCGATGACGAAGGTCACCACCGAGCGCAGCTTCAGCTCTTCCGGGAAAAGCCCGGTCTCCTCCAGCATCTCGCGCCTCATGCAGTCTTCCGGGGACTCGTTCTCCTCAAATCCGCCGCCGATGCCTATCCATTTGTCCTTATTTACGTCCTTTTCCTTTTTAACGCGGTGGAGCATGAGATATCTCCCGTCCGATTCCACGTAGCACAGAGTCGAATTGCGCATTCCGAACCCACTTCCTTTCAGCTGCCAGGGCGCCTTGCTTGATTTTTTAACTATTTTGTGATATGATATCACAAATGTTTTCCTTAGCGGATATTTTAGCAAGTTATGCAAAAAATAGCAACAATATATTTGGAGACAGAAAATTATGAAGAGATTTTTGATAGTCACTGTTGCCCTGATCGTCCTTGCGGCGGTAGTGTTCATGACCTCATGCAGCAGCCAGCAGAATACTGACACGACCGATACAAACGATACGTCGGACACCGCTCCGACTCCGGATACGCAGGACACCTCCGGTAACACGGACACATCCACGGATACCTCGGCAGACGAGGATTTCGTATACATTCCATATGATTACGAGAACAACGATCTGACGCAGTTCCTTATCCTGGGCCAGTATGACGGGCTTGAAGTGAAAGAGTCCGAAAACGTCAGCCCCATGACGGACGAGGAATTCGAGGAGGCTCTGTACCAGTACCTCCTCACGTACTATTCGGAGACCGAGGAGCTCACCGAGGGCATAGCTGAGGAAGGGCAGACCGTGAAGGCTGATTTCGCCGGATACAAGGACGGCAATCCCGTGGACAACACCGCAGCGACGAATGCGGAGATACAGCTCGTGGAGAATTCCGGATTTATCCCGGGGTTCGTTGAGAACTTCATAGGCAAGGCTGTCGGAGAGACCTTCTCCTTCGACATCCAGTTCCCCGAGGACTACAGAACCGACGCGCTGAAGGGCGAGACCCTCACGTTCGAATGCACTATCAACGCCATTTACGGCGAGACAAGAGTCCCGGAGCTTGAGGACGTGATCGACGAGAACAGCGGATTCGAATCTCCCGATGAGTTCAGGGAGCTTTACAGGGAATATCTTGACGAGAACAAATACCAGACGGAGATCACAGAGCTTTACAACATGCTGTGGTCCAGGATAGTGGACGATTCCGAGATCATCGCCTATCCCGAGAATTCCGTCGAGGATCTTGACAAGTATACGATCCAGTACTACACGCAGGTGGCCGAAGCATATGACATGACGTTCGACGATTTCCTCGATCAGTACATGCAGATGACGAGGGACGAAATCCATGAGATGGACTCCCTTTACATCAAGCAGGACCTGGTGCTGTACAGCCTGGTCAGGGAACTCGGCATTGAGCTGACCGACGAGGAGTACAACGCGGGCGTTCAGGCGTATGCCAGCAGCTACGGCGTCGATGTTCAGACGTTCCTGGACGAATACGGGTACACGGAGCTGGATCTGAGAAGCTCGCTTCTCTACCAGAAGACCATGGACGAGATCTACTCGAGGATAGTCATAGTCGAGGACTGACAGCAGGAAAACTAAACAACAAAGGACACATCCGTCAAAAGCGGACGTGTCCTTTTCTGTTCTGTGAAGCTTATGTCAGATGACTCTGATGCCGTTCATCCTGCAGTATTCCGTTATGTTTCTGACATTGTCCCCGTAGGAGATTATATAGTGCTGGCCCATGACCTTGGACGCGAAGTCGCCGGTGTCTGCAAGCTCTATCTTTAGTCCGGGAAGCTGAGGCGCCGGCTTGTCCCAGCCGCATTCCTCCCAGGTCTCGGGAGTCACGCCCCTGCCTTTCAGCACATGCATGGTGAACTGTCCGTTGAGGCAGGACAGGCGGCACATGGTGAGTTCGCCTTCCTTGACCCTTGACACATTGAGCAGTCCCTGTGACAGTTCTCCGAAAGCAGCAGGAAGGATGGTGGTCTCTCCGTCGACTATCTCCTTCGGTACATAATCGGGGACTCCCGCGAGGACTCCGTCATCGAAGTACTCGTAGAATTCCAGGTATGCTCCTATCTGTCCCGTGAGCCCGTTCACGATCACCTGGGTTATGTTGCCCATGCAGTCATTCTCCGGTATGGTGCAAAGACCGTCCTCAGCCAGCAGGGTGAATACCGGAGCGGGCGGGAAGCCGAGGAGCTTCTTGAATCCGTCGACGTCTTTCAGCGACACGGCCGTATAGCCTCTTTCATCAACAAGCTGCTTCACCGCGAGATAGTATCTTGCGGCTTTTTCGACGGCGCTCCCGTCTGGTTCCCTGAGGAACTTCCAGCTTCTGATGCGGTCGGTGACGGCTTTTACCTGTGATTCTTTGAGTTTTTCCGCCCGCTGGACGATCTCCAGCATCTCGAAGCATTCTATCTCGATCCCGAAGGCTCTCTTGACGGCAAGACAGTCATATGTGGTGCCGTAAAGCTGCATGTCGCGGTATCCCATCTGGCCGATCTTGACTTTTCTGAGCTTTCTTCTGACTTCGGCGGCTTTACAGTACGAGAGCACTTCTCCCACCTTAGAGGGGGTGTTCACCACGTCGTAAACATATTTGAAGGTATATCCCGCGCCCGCCAGAGCGACGCGCGCGGCGCTGGTGCCTGCCTGGTCAGCGGTAGTGACGAGATGACCGTCCTCGTACCAGCCGCAGAGGCCCCACAGAACGAAGGGCCTGTGCTTGAACTCCTCGGCGACCTTCATGATGGCGTGAGTCGGGATCCATCCGGCAACGCACAGTACCATCGCGTCAAAATCAACGCCTTTGAAATATTCCACCGCGCTGTTTACGTAAGTTTCCTCATAGTCGTCCCTTATGGGGAAAAAGGGGAAAACTTCCGCTCCCGCGCTTATCAGGTCGTTACAGGCCTTCCTGCATTTTCTTTCTATCACCTCTACTGGAGTGTTTACCTCTCCGAATCCGGCAAAAGCTATTCTCATAAGTGACAGATCTCCTTTGTGAGTTTTTCTTTCTTCATATATTCCCTGTACAGCTTTCCGTAGCTGCCTTCTGGTACTTCATATACTGTATCGGTCTCAACGGCTGCCTGTGCGGCCGATATGCTGTCTTCGTATGCGCCTGCGCCTATGCCTGCGAATATGGCGCTGCCAAGACACGCGGTCTCGTCCTCTTTCAGCGTGACCACTTTTCTCCCCGTCACGGCGCTTTTGATACGGCACCACAGGGGGCTTCTGGCTCCTCCGCCGATGGATCTTATCTCGCCGGAGTCCGTTCCCATGTACTCAAGGAATTCCCTCACGGTATATGAGACGGATTCCATAACAGCCCGTACGAAATGCCCGGTGCCGTGCCTGAGAGTTATGCCGAAGAAGGCTCCGCTGATCATCGGATCGTTTTCGGGCATTACCGTCCCGCACAGGTGCGGGATGCAGACCACACCTCCGGCTCCTTCGCCCGCTTCCTCGGCGAGCCTGTTCAGCTCATCATATCCGAGACCGGGGCAGCAGGAGTTTCTGAACCATTCGAGGGTAGCTCCCGCGGTGGGAGCCCACATCATGAGGCAGTAAAGTCCTTTTCTGACATAGTAGGCTGATACGGAAAGGCCTTCATGCCATTCCGGCAGTGTGTCGGACAGTGTCGATACGGCAAGGGCGGTACCGGTCATCTCACTGACCATACCTTTTCTTACCATGCCAGCTCCGGTCACGGCGGCCACCTGGTCCAGGGCGCTGGCAGAAACGCGTATCCCCTTGTATTCGCCTGCCGGCTCCCCGCTCTCGAGAAGGACGGACAGCTGGCTTTCCCTTATTCCGAGGAAGTCCAGCATCCCGGGTATATACCCGCCGGTGCTGATGTCCATGAGAAGGGAAGAGGAATACAGGGAACGGGATGCCGCGAACCTGCCGGTCAGCCTGTAGATGATATAGTCCTCGAGAAGGACGTAGTGGGCGACTTTCCCGAATATATCGGGGCTGTTCTCCCTGAGCCAGAGGATCTTCGGCGCCGGGTAACCGGCGGGTATCTCCGCCTGTCCCGTGAGCTCGTAGATCCCCTTTACCGTGAACCTGTCCTCTATCTCCCTTGCCTGGGCGGCCGCCCTGTTGTCGAGCCAGATGATGGCGTTCATCAGGGGTTTCCCGTCCCGGTCGAGCATAATGAGGGTCTCGCCCTGGGTGTCCACCGACATGGCGTCCACGCGGTATTCGGATGTTATCCGGCCGAGGACCTTCTCAAATATCTCAAAAAACCTCTCGGCGGGAAATTCGACGCGGTCGCCTTCGGTTATGAGGTCGTAACGTTCCGATTCCGTGCACAGCACGTTCCCGTTCTCGTCGTACAGACGGGCCTTGAGGGACGTGGTGCCGAAATCAACCCCGAGCAGGTTCATCACTTTTTTCTTCTGGTCTGCTGAAGCGTGTAATGGACGTCTTCGGCCTTTTCCTCGTCGGTGTATTTTCTCCAGGTGTCGATGACCTTTCCGTCATTGTACTTCCTGTCGTTCACGTCTTCCGCCGTGCCCATTACGGTCACGTTCACCTGACGGTGACGGGCGCGGACCTGGTCCCAGTCCACGAAATAGATATGAGCGAATTCTCCGCCGTCAAGGACTCCGTCCTTTATGGTCATGACTTCGCTTCTTCCGAAGAAGACGGAGCGGAGATGGCCGTCGGTGTTGAGGCTGGTCCAGTCGCCGGGCTCGTCGACGTATCTTCCGAACTGGGTGTGGATCGGACCGGGATGCATGTATGCGTTGTCCTCGGAATAGTCCGGGATCAGTTTCTGCATTATCTTGAGAAGGTCGTGCTGCAGATACTCAAGATCGTATAAGTCGATGTCGTGGGAGCATTCCTGTATCATCACCGAGCATGTGGTGTGGTGGGAAGCTATGGTGACCGTGCCGTTCCTTATTCCGGACTCTTTGACGATGTCGATGACTTCTCTGCTGATGTCGTGGAAGGTGGGTCTCCATCCCTTGCTCTGCACTTCCAGTTCCTTCTGATAAACCTTGAATTCCATTTTCTTTTTCTCCTTTTTATGTTAATGGATTTTTTTGCGTTCGTCGTATGCCCTGCGTACCGCTGAGATCATCTCTTCCGCCAGTTTCAGCGGGTCTTCCGCTTTGGCGATGGCGCTGGAGCATCCCGAGGCCGAGGATCCGGCCTTTATGATGTTGTAGCAGTCCTCTCCGCGGCTTATGCCTGCGGAAGGGAAGGGCCTGATGCGGGGATCTATGTCCCTGATGACTTTTATGACTTCATCAACGTAGGCCTTGTCGGCCGGTCTTCCGGTGCCGATGAGTTCCGTGGGTTCCGCCACGAGTATGTCGGGCCCGAGTGCCGCTACCGCTTTCACTTCGTCTACGCTGTCCGCGCAGACCATGGTGGCAAGCCCCACCTCTTCAGCCCGCCTGATCGCCGAGGCAATCTCGTCAAGCGTCAGTTTATGCTCTGCGTGATTGAGCATCACGCCCACGGCTCCCGCTGCCTTCAGGGCTTCCGGCAGGCTCCTGCCCATGCCCCTTCCCACAGGGAGACTGTCCATATGCTGGGAATAGACATGCACTCTCCTGGTGTCGACAGACCGGGCCACCCGGTATATCTCCGTATCCGGTATATCGAGGATCACGTCGATGCCGTACTTCACGGCCAGCTTCTCGAAGCCTTCGGCGATCCTGACGAGGGTATCGCCGTACATGTAGCATTTCGGACCGAACTCGAAGAACGGTTCGCTTATTTTGTATCCCTTCAGCATTTCTCCGCCTCCCCGTTGAGTCTTTCGCCGACGGCTCCTCCCGGATGGATCACCGCGAATTCCTCGCTGGTGAATCCCGTTTCCTCTATGAGAGCCGTCTGCAGCGTGTGGAATATGACGCACAGGGACGTGGTGGATGTGGTGCCCTGGGAATTGTACCTGTCGGTCTCCCGGTTCACATACTGCTTCAGCACCACGTCGGATCCCGCCGCAAGAGGGCTTTCAGTGTTCTCCGTCACGGTTATGACCTTTACTTTCTTTTTCCTGCATATGTCGAGGATAGGCATGAGTTCCTTCGTCTTGCCTCCCCGCGACGCGAAGACCATCACGTCGCCCTCCCGGAGGAATCCCGTGGCGCCGTGGACGGCTTCGGCCGGGGATATGAACCTGGCCGGCAGCTCTATGCAGCACAGGAGATGGGCCAGATGACGGCATGCGATGCCGCTGTGGCCGCATCCGCAAGTGCCTATCCGTTCCGCGTTCTTCAGAAGATCCACCGCGGCCGAGAAGGCGTCCTCGTCGAAATGCTTCTCCATCTCGGCGATGCACTCGGACTCTATCCTGTAGACGGACCTTGCCTGTTCCAATGTTTCTTTTTTCATATAATAATCTATGCCTCTCTGAACAGTTCGTTTATCTGTTCTACGGTCTCTCTCACAAGTATGTCGCCTCCCTCGTGTCCCGTGACCCCGCTGGAAACGTAGGCGGAGTAGTGGCTTCCTCTTTCCGCCTTTTCAGTCGGCAGGTAGCCGTCGTCCCCGCAGGCCAGTTCTATGAGGAATGTCTGTTTCGCCCGGCTCCGGGCCCTTATCCTGTTCCCGTAGTTCAGGAACAGCTCGAAGGGATTGGTGGCTATGGCAATGTCCCCGAAGCGTATTATATGGATCTCTTCCTCGAATGTGCTGACGCATTTCTGGAATTCGTATCTTGCCGCGGTCCCGGCGTATACGTGCATCTCTGCGCTGTCGCCGAAGTCCATGGCCCGGCCCCGGTTCTCCTCCATGTACCGCCTTATCCTCTCGACGGCATCCCCGTATTCGGCTTCCGATACTCTCCTCAGCGGAAGGGGCAGCCGCAGCGTCCTGTGGACGAGTGGACCGTCATTTTTGACAGTACCTTCCCCGAGTTCTTCGAAAACGGATATGAGCTCGTTGGATATCCTTCTCCCGACGGTCTTGAGGCCGGATACGTCGAACATGGACGGATCCGCCCTGCGCTCCGCAGGATGATCTCTTTTTATGTTGGGGTCGTCTATGGGAGTCTCGGGCTCCACCCACCTTATGAGGTCCCGCGGGCAGAGATCCCCGGCCGCGGAGCATAGGCCCAGGACGTATATGTTCCTTCTGAAATGCTTTCTCAGGTTCTCCTTCACCTTGCCCCAGTAGTCGGATGAGATGAAGCTCCGGTGCTCCACCACCTGGGCGGGGCAGGCGACGTTCGCTATGACGCCGCTTAGTTCCCGGTTTCCGTCATATGTGTATATGATCTCGATGCCCGAGTCGTTTCCGGCTTCCAGCTCGTCGAAATCGTCCCGGTCCGTATCGCCCCACATCCTGGCTGAGCCGTCCGTATAGCACACCCGCCGGTTCATGCCCACGGCGGCCCTGCCGAAGGCGTTGGCGTAGTATCCCTCTTCCCGGTTTTCCCAGGCTTCGGATGCGGCCCGCGAGATCTTCCTGACCAGAAACTCAAGGGCGGCGTCGGGATCCAGCATCTCCGCGCTCCGGGCGCTGGGCCTGTATTCCGTGCCTTCCGGCAGCATCTGCTTCAGTATGTCAAGTGAGGTGCCGGGATCGGTCCCGGTCTTCGTGTATACATATGATGTGTGGGTGTGTATGGCGTTCGTTATGATCTTGTC
>CACZSC010000304.1 GCA_902783755.1 uncultured Ruminococcus sp.
AAATCCCTGATCTTTCTGACCGGTATATCGTTGAGAAGACCGTTGATGACTGAATAGATAATGGCCACCTGATACTGGACTGGCATCGGCTTGCTCTTGTCCTGCTTCAATACTTCAACGATACGCTCTCCCAGCGCCAGACGCTGTAGAGTATCCGCATCCAGATCCGAGCCGAACTGCGCGAAAGTCTGGAGTTCCCGGTATTGTGAGTAAAGCAGTTTCAGTGATGAAGCGACTTTCTTCATGGCTTTGATCTGAGCCGATCCGCCGACACGGGAAACTGATATGCCCGGGTTGACCGCAGGAATGACTCCCGCATGGAAAAGTTCAGACTCTAGGAATATCTGTCCGTCAGTTATGGAAATGACGTTGGTGGGAATATATGCGGATACATCACCGGCCTGGGTCTCTATGATCGGCAGAGCCGTTATGGAACCTCCGCCGTATTCCGGAGCTACCCTTGCGGCTCTCTCGAGGAGCCTTGAATGAAGATAGAACACGTCACCGGGGTAGGCTTCGCGTCCCGGAGGTCTGCGGATAAGCAGCGAGAGCGCCCTGTAAGCCACCGCATGTTTCGACAGATCGTCGTATACGATCAGCACGTCCTTCCCCTGGTCCATGAAGTACTCTGCCATGGCGCATCCCGAATAGGGAGCGATGTACTGCAGCGGTGCGGCTTCGGACGCGGATGCAGAAACCACTATCGTATAGGCGTCGGCCCCTGCCTTTCTCAGAGTCTCGTAAACGTTCACCACCGTGGCATTCTTCTGCCCGATGGCGACGTATATGCAGATGACCCCGGTATTGGCCTGGTTCAGGATGGTATCTATCGCTATGGTCGTCTTGCCCGTCTGCCTGTCGCCGACTATGAGTTCCCTTTGTCCTCTTCCGATGGGTATCATAGAGTCAATGGCCTTGATACCGGTCTGCAGCGGAACACTGACGCTCTTTCTCTTTATGATGCCGGGAGCGACTTTTTCAATGGGATAGTAAGTCTCAGCGGTTATGGGTCCCCTGCCGTCCACGGGACGTCCCAGTGCGTTGACGATCCTGCCGATGAGCTGTTCACCGACCGGGACAGAAACGACGTTTCCGGTACGTCTCACGCGGCTGCCTTCCTTGATGTCATCGCAGTCGTCAAGCATGACTATGGACACGGTCTGCTCCTCAAGGTTCATGGCCATGCCGAACTTGCCGTTCTCGAACTTAACGAGCTCGTTGGAAACGCAGTTGTCAAGCCCGAAAGCCCTGACGATACCGTCTCCAGCGGATATAACGGTGCCCGTTTCCGCTTCCTTGGTCTTGTTCTCGTAAGTCTTTATCTGGTTCTTGATAATATTGCTAATCTCTTCCGGACGCAAATCAACACGCATTGCTGTCGGTCTCCTATATATTAACTCTTGTATATCCTATACTATGGTACGTGAAAGCCTGCTGCCTATGTCAAGCAGCTTCTTTCTGACAGTCTCGTCTATGCGGTGACCGTCGTAAAGGAGCCTCATTCCTCCCACCAGTTTGGGCACCACGAAATATTCGATCTCAACTATCTTCCCTATGTGTGCCTCAAGCTTGAAGTGGAGTTTTTCACGCTCGGCTTCCGTCAGTTCAACAGCGCTCTCACAACGAACTTTCACTATGTCGAAATACTGATAGTACTGGTGCTCGTATTCGTCAAAGCTCCTCAATATCTCGCCGGCCAGGTTGCGTTCGGTCATGAGCTTGATGAAGTTGACGAGATACCTGTCAACTCTGCCGTCCAGAGCTTCGGAAACGATGCCAACCCTCTGCTCCTTTGAGATGGAGGGATCTGACAGTATCCTTATATATTCCGGACTGAACAGCTGCTTCAGGTACTTCATGTCGTCAAGCATGGCTTTTTCAACATGTTCCTCATTGGCGAGCGAAAAGAGTCCGCTTCCGTATTCCTTGGATATCTTACTCATCGGCCGGTCCTCCGCTCACGCTCACAGACTGTCGATGAAGCTGTCAATGAGTTCCCTGTGGTCTTCCTCATTTATCTCTCTTCCGACCACGGACTCCGCGATCTGGACCGAAATGCCCGAGATCTCGTTCTTCAGCTCGTTCATTGCTTTCTTCTTTTCCAGCTCGATATCCTCTTCGGCTCTCTTCATCGTCTGGACAGCCTTCTCTTTGGCCTCGTTCACGATCTCGTCGCTCAGCCTGTCGGCTTTCTGTGTGGCGGTCCTGACAATATCTTCAGCTTCGTTCTGCGCATTATTCAGTTTTTCTTCGTACAGCAGTCTGTCACGTTCAGCCGCATCTCTGGAATCCGTCGCTTCCTTGTATATGCTCTCCACCTGGTTCTGTCTTTCCGCGACTACCTTTTTTACCGGTTTCCACAGGAACTTCTTCAGGATAAGCACAAGAATGAACAGGTTCGCGATGGTAACGACGATGTGCCATACGTTCAACGAAATCAGTTCCAAATATTGTTCGCCCATTGTAAACTCCGAAAAGAATTTGTGATCCCTGCCGCGCAGGGCTTGACTAACCTCTTGTTCCGGTTACAGGTTTGAAAGGAAGAGGTTGGGAGCGAGGAGCATCAGCAGAAGTCCCATGACGAATCCGTAGATACCCGTGGTCTCGGCGATGGCGCATCCCATGATCATGGTGGAAGTCACGGAAGACTTGCACTCAGGCTGCCGTCCGATGGCTTCGCACGCTTTGCCTACTGCGTAACCTTCACCGATACCGGGGCCTATACCTGCGATCAGCGAAAGACCTGCGCCCACTGCGCAACCTGCCATGATAATTGCTTTTGCGATTTCCATAAGAGTTCTCCTATCAGATAATTGTTTTGTGTTTTTTGTTATTCATCGGTATTTGCCGCTCCTGCGATGTACAGCATCGTCAGCATGGCAAATATGAATGCCTGCATGCATGAAGTGAAGACGTCGAAATATATCGACAGCACGGCCGGGATACCGACCTGCAGATAAGGTATCTTCCCGAATACGCCCGGGAGCCATCCGAAAACAGCTGATGAAAGGGCCGCCAGCGCGGCATGTATCAGGGTCGATATGACCACGCCCGAGACTATGTTTCCGAAATGACGGAACGTCATTGATACCGGAGTGCCAAGTTCCGACAGTATATTGAAGGGCGTGAACAGTGCGAAGGGCTTCGTGTATCCTTTAAGATATCCGCCGAACCCGTTCGACTTGATCTTGTAGAAGGTTATGAGGGTGAAGACCACCAGGGACCACCCTGCAATGGTATTAAGGTCGGCTGTCGGCGGATACATGCCGAACAGAGCGGAAAGGGACGAGAAGGCAGACAGACTAATTATGGCCGCTATGAAAGGAGCGAATCCCATGAATTTCTCCCCCATGTTGCCGACCACCAGAGCCTCCACCTTTTCGACTATCCACTCCGCGGCTATCTGCCGCTTGCTGGTGGGCTTGACCTTCAGGCCTCTTGTCAGAATGAAGCATATCAGGAATATAACCAGCATGATGATCCAGGAATTAACCTGAGTCTCGGTTATAGGTATGCCTCCGAATACAGGGATCGTGAACAGTATCTTCGCCCCTGTAATGCTTATGTTATCCATAAAATCCTCCGAAAAAGGATCCGTTACTCTTTTTCTTTCTTGGTCTTGTTCTCTTCTCCGGGCACAGGCCCCTTGGAGAAGCGCTTCACAAATTTCTCGTATTCGTCCGTCTGTTCCTCTTCCTCTTCATCAGCACCTCCGGTCTCTGCGGCGGTCTCCTGGACTTCACCTGACGGAGCGGATGTATCATCAGCTTCCGGCTTTTTCTTCTTTTCGAACAGACCGGTGATGAATATGGTCAGCCTTACATAAAACACCGAAAGCAGGACCGGAATCGGGTTGATCTGCTTCACTATGATGGATACCGCGATCACGGCGACCATGATACCGGTGCGTATGAGATATGAGTTGCGGATCTTTTTTTTCGCCTCGTTCTCGTCTCCGGTCTCAAGCGCCTTCGCCACCGTGACCGACATTGCATAGAAGTTTCCGATCGAAAGGACCAGACCTATGAGCAGGCCGAAAACGACGGACAGGTCAAACTGCCCTATGATGATGAATACCACGGCCACTATCGCGGAACACACGATACTGCCGATGGATATTTTCAGAAGGTTCTTCTTGCTTTCGGCGTCCAGCATAGCTTCAAACTCCCATATGATATCAATTTATTATATCATTCCAAGCCTGAGGTTTCAACCTTATACTATATAAAACGGACAGAGTTTTTCACAGGTTTTTTGTCAAAATCAGAGAAATGTAAAACCCTTCACTCAAAAGAAAAATCGGACCGCTCGAAACGGTCCGAAACAACTCGGGAAATAATCAGGAAACATGGCCTTCGACTGTTTTATTGTAAAGTTTTACCATGCCTAATTTCCATGCCAGCAGCATGCCCACAATCGCTCCGAGAAGCGCCTGCAGTATCTGATACGGAAGCTTGATCCAGGCATATTCCGGAGTACTGTATATGAACGCCCTTCCCAGGGAGTACCCCACTACCATTATGACGGCTCCTATCGCCACTCCCACTCCCGAAGAGAAGACTCTGTTCTTCTTCATTATATAGTGGGAGAATATAGATATGACCACCGCCTGCAGTCCGTGGGTAACGAGTGAAACGAACATCGGCGTCGGGTAGAAGAAAAAGTCTCCGAGAAACGAGCCTACCCCGCCCACGATGAAAGCGCCTATGGGGTTCAGGATTATAGAGGCGAGGACTATGACTATATCGTTCAGGTACAGATGTCCGCCCGGTACGGGGATCCCGAAGGAGCTCAGGAGCACGTTGATCGCTGTCAGCATGGCGGTGATGCATATCCAGAGCGTAAGCTTCTTCACATTGACGCTTTGCATGTCTTTTTCCTCTTTTCTTCCAATTGTCTCTTTACTTTTTCCAGGATTATATATATAATCTGGTCATAGGTAAATAATCAGAAAGGAATATTTTTATATAACCAGATGAGATACCGTATCAATGAATCGGATCAGAGACCGGCATACATGCAGCTGTATTATCAGCTGAGGGACGACATCATAAGCGGCATGTACGGGAACGGTTCCAGAATACCGTCAAAGCGCCTGCTTGCTTCAGAGACCGGCTCCAGCGTCATAACCGTCCAGCATGCGTATGAGCTACTGGAAGAAGAAGGGTACATAGAATCCAAAGAAAGAAGCGGATATTTCGTCATATACCGAAGTGATAACTTCGTCTCGTTCCCTGCTGAGTCCCCGGAAATCAGTCCGGGATCTGCAGGGTCACGCGGTAAAACAGCATTCCCGTTTTCCACACTGGCAAAGACCATGAGAAAGAT
>CACZSC010000305.1 GCA_902783755.1 uncultured Ruminococcus sp.
ATAACGGAGGCCGCCGGCCGGAGAGTCCTTGTCATTAACGTGGCGGGATGCATATTCATGGACGAGCCTGTCACGCCGCCGGCCGGGGTCATTGAGAGCATCCTGGACCGTCAGCAGGGAAAATACGACATTGCGGTGTGCGATGTGCACGCTGAGGCCACATCCGAGAAGATGATCCTTGCGAGACTGTTCGACGGGAGACTGTCCGCGGTATTCGGCACCCATACCCACGTCCAGACCGCGGACGAGCAGATCCTTCCCGGAGGGACCGGATTCATAACCGATCTCGGGATGTGCGGATCCGAGAACGGGATCCTGGGAGTGAAGTCCGAATGCGTGATCAAAAAATACACTGAGATGGTCCCCGTGGCATTCGAACATGCGGAAGGCAGCTATTCCATAAGAGGGGCCCTGTTTACGATAGATCCCGTAACGGCAAAATGCACGGAGGTCGAGAGAATATGCATCAGGTGCTGAGCGCCTGATATCCCGTGAAGGAGGTGAGCGGAGTTGCGGAGAGCCATAATACTTGCCATACTCATGATAGCCCTGTCCATACTCGTGCTGAGCAGCAATTCCGTTTCCGAAACGGCGGAAAGACTTGCGGGCGATGTAAAGCTCATAGCAGGCGAGATCCCCGAGATCATCTCCACGATCAAGGCAGACGGGAAAAGGACGGAAGCCCGGGGCGGGGAAAAGCTGGAGCCCGACAGCCCGGATACCGGTATTTTTACGGACTATCATACAGAAGTGATAGAGACCATATACAACAGCAAAACAAAAAGAAACACCCTGGCTTCCCTGGGTGAATACGTGCTGGAGATCACGGACGAAGAGCCCGTGACCGATGTTTCCGGGCTTACGGAGATCGGCTGGCCTGAGGACCTTAAGGCAGAAACGTTCCTCGGGATCCTTGAGGAGCATGGCATCGGCGCTACGGTTGAGTACGTGCCGAACCCGGCGCCGGCGGGGGACATCATAGCGATCCGGTTCGCAGGCTGCTCGGGAGACGCTCTTTACATTGAGCCGGGATCCGAGGCGGTACTGATAGCGAGCGCTGAAAAACCCGCCGAAAGAGTGAAAGACGGAAGGCTAGTATATATCACCTTTGACGACGGTCCGACGAAGAACGGGACCGGTGAAGTCCTGGATGTACTGGATGAGTTCGGGGTGAAGGCCGCGTTCTTCACGCTGGGATCGTCAGTGGATCTTTATCCCTCCTCAGCAAAGGCGATAGCGGACAGGGGCCACCATCTCGGATGCCACTCGTACAGCCATGTGTATAAGGATATATACAGCTCCTCCTGGGCCATGGGCCAGGAGATCAGCAGATGGGAAGAAGCTGTGGAGAATGCCGGGATAGACACGGGAGATGACCTTCTGTTCAGGTTCCCCGGAGGGTCCGTGAACTCGTATATGAACGAGTATCTCAGACTGGAAATGATCAGTGTGATCGAGGACCGGGGCTACAGGATATTCGACTGGAACGTTCTTACGAACGACGCGGTGCTCTTCACGGCTCCGGAGGGGAAAGGCAACTATGAGTTCATAAAGGAGACGTTCGAGGAGACACTCGACACATGCCTCGCGGCATACGGAGAAGACGAGCCGGTGATCATCCTCATGCATGAGACGGTCAGGGAGACACAGAACCAGCTGAGATGGATCCTTGAGTACCTAATAGACCGGGGATATTCATTCGGGGATCTCAGCGAACTGGATTCATGGACATTCGAATAACAGCAGCAGAAAAGGGCGGGTGAACCGCCCTTTTGGATTACTGTAGTTCTTTTAAGATGTTGTTCGGGATCGTATACTTTTCAAGGCTCTGCTCGGCGTGCTTTATATACATGCTGTCGGCTTCCGTGCCGTCGCCGTGCATGAGATACAGCTTTATCTCATCCGTGTCGGATATGCTGATGCCCTTTACGACCGCGCGCCTGTAATTGTAGAAGGTCGAGTGGTAGGATTCGGAGAAGCTCACGTCGAACTGCTCGCCGGAGGTCTCGTTCTTCAAAACGAACGTCAGGTCGGTGCCGGGCTCCGCCGCCATGTTTTTGTACGTGCTGTCGTTCCATCTGAGGGCCAGCTGGACCTCGCCGGCGTCGGGTATGTAGTAGAATCCGTAAGCCGAGAATCTTCCCGAGTCTGACATCTCGGCGGCGGTCTTGACGGTGAAGACATCAGTGCCGTCAGACGAATATGCCGCTTTCAGCCCGTCCGTGGGAGAAAGATCCGCGTACCTGCTTTTGTCCGCCACGAGACAGCATCTCCAGATCAGTATCGCGCATATGAGAAGTATGAGGCCGACGCCTATTCTTTTTAGATATTTTTTCATCTGCCGCTCCGTATCAGTCATTTGCATAGAGTTTAGCACACTGCTAAAAGAAAATCAATAAACGGTAAAGCAGAAGCCGGGCATTGTCCCGGCCTGCTTTATACTGCGTCTGTCTTCCCCTATTTCTCGATCCCGATCGACCTGAACTGTTCAACGGTAAGGCCGGCGAACCCTTTGGCGGTATCTGAGATCAGCTCCTCGACATCGACTTTATCGCGCCTGCTGTTGAATATCGAGACGTTGCCGTTGGATCTCTCATACATCTGAATGTCTATGTCGTCTCCCGAGAACTGGAACACCGTGTCCTCGATGGAATACGGAGCCACGCCCCAGTTGTTGAAATATCTTCCGGACTTGTTGAAATGGATCCAGTTGTTCTCTATCACGATGCCAGCAGGCGCGGCCCAGGCTCTCGGATCGTCATACGTGGTCTGGGACAGGTCCGTTATGAGATGGGCGAGATCGGGATTCGCTTCCTTCCAGGGTTTGCTGAAGATGTAGTCGGGATAGGAGAGCCTGCTGTTGCTGCTGCCGCCCTTGAAATAGTCCGCGTACTGCTTGCTCGTAATATAGACGTACCAGTTTGCGCAGTCTATGAGGAGGTTGTTTTTGAACGTATAGCCGCGTCCGTCGCCCTGGAACCCGCTTCCGTTCACGCTCTGGATCACGTTCCCGTAGGCTTCGAAATAGCTTCCTCCGTCGTCACCGCTTATGGCGCTGCAGCCGTAGATCGTGAAATCGGGATAGGTTTCCCTGAGCTGCGAGTAGGCTCCCGTCGCCCCTATATCGTGGATATAGTTGTACCTTATGACGTTCCGTGCCTGGATACGCCCCGTGCAGCTCACTGCCCCCAGGTTGTCTGCCGCGGTCAGCACGTCGTGGATGTCGTTATATTCTACTGTGATATCCATCCCTCTCATCCAGTGGATGGCCATTGATTTTGAATCAAAGATCTCGTTGTGGTGTATACGGATGCCTGCACCGTCAGCGAATACGCCGTTTGAGAGAGGCCATGTGAACTGACCGAACCGGTACATCCTGTTGTTGTATACTTCGCAGTTGCCGTCCGTTCCGCTGTCGAGGTGGCCGGAGTTGACCTGTACCGCATGCCCGCCGCAGTCGTGGATTTCGTTTTCCCGTATGCTTATGTCATATCCGTGGACTTTGATGCCGCAGTATCCCCAGATCTCGGATATCTCGCAGTTTTCTATCGTAAGCCCTTTGACGTTGCCCGCGAGTATCCCGTTATCTCTTGAAAGTGTGAAGCGGATACCTGTCAGCGTTACGTTCTCGGCCTGGAGGATGCTGAAGAGATTGTCAGCCACGGGAATCGTCAGGGTAGCATCTTCAAAGTCTTCCCCGGGATAGTAGTAAAGGATCCCGTTTTCCGAGACGTAGTATTCTCCGGGAGCGTCCAGTTCCTCTGGAATATTGTAGAAGTATATGAGCCCGCCACGTACGGGTTCCTTCTTCCCATTGCCTATGTAGGGAAGATACGCGAGGTCGTTGTCAGTGTCGAAAAACAGGACGTCTGCGTCGTCACAGCGAGTGAGGTCGGTCAGACGCGCGGAGACGAAGACCGTATCGGCCCCGCTCCACGATCTCACGCGGCTGCTGTGCTCCTTTCCGTAATCGACAGCATATCTGTAGGACGGAGGCTCGGATGTGGATCCGGACACGGACGCTGCGGTGTTCCCGTTTTCATCGACGATACGGCCGCCTTCGATGTTTATCCAGCCGTCATTGGGATAGCGTGCGATCGTCTGGGGTGTCCCGTTGCAGGAGAGCACCGGGCCGTACTGGAAGTACCTGTACATGGTCTTTGCTTCGCTGATGGTCCCGACCGGATAGCCGAAATCCTTCAGATCCACCATTACGATGTCTGATCTCACGTCTTCCGGGAACAGCTTTGTGAGCTCCCCTTCCGCCGGGACGAAATCAGAGGCCGAAAGGG
>CACZSC010000306.1 GCA_902783755.1 uncultured Ruminococcus sp.
GGTGTATACCTACGGTGAGGATCACAATGACGGCGAAGGCGCCGTTCCCCTGGAATACGAGTTCCTTAACTGCGCCAACTACCATTACCACCGCGGCTATACCCTGGTGGGATATGACGATGCACGGCACGGGATACTCACCGAACCTGACGACCATATCGCCGTCGTTTTCGAAAACGGGAAGGCGGTGCTATACGATTTCTACAGAAGGCTCATAGTCGACGACTATCCCTACTGGGAGCACGATGAAGACCGGGCTTTTCTTCCCATATGTCCCGAGCCTCTGGCCTTCGGCCTTTATGCCTCCACAAAAGGGTTTGAAAATACCCAGGATCTTGTCACGGGCGAGATATACTACGAGCGCTTCGAGCTGAGTGTGGTCAACAGCCTCTGCGCAAATCCGAAGGGATACGAGCTCAAGACGAAGATAGTAGATCACGGCAAGGCTGACTACGTAAGCGAGTATACCAACTACAAATTCGTGTACGATACGGAAACAGAGATAACGCTCCACGCCGATTACTATGTCACATCGAATGCGAAATACGCATACAACGAGGCGGCGGGCGAGTTCTATTCCTATATCGAGAGCGAACTGTCCCATGTGCTGGACGTCACCGTGTATGAGATAAACACCGTGAAGCCATCTGATGTCAAGGATAAGATAACCGAAATGATGGCGCTCTACGACGGTGAGTACAGGCACATTACCTACAGCGAATACGGCGACATATTCAGATAACGGAAAGGAAATAAAAATGAAAAAGCTACTGGCATTATTGCTCGTCTGCGTGCTGGCCCTGCCATTGATGGCAGTATACTCGTCGGCAGCTGAAAGTGACCTGCCCTTTGAGCTTGTGGCGCCGGCGTACGTCACAGCGAACCACCTTGACGGCAATGATTCACCCACGACGACAAAACTCACTTACAGTCTGAGCAATGAAATGACGGCGTTCTTCAAGAACATGGATAACGCCTACCTGAACGACACCATTGAACAGTTCATGTCTGAGATCGGGTGTGATGATATCTGGGTCAGCATTCAGGTAGACTGGGCCCTTGATGATGTGAATGACAGCATTTCCGGCTGGCATTACAATAAATACTGGGACGGAGATGAATACTTCGGGCTCGGCCGCGACAGCGAAGGCAACCCGCGATGGAGCGATTGGGATGTGGTCGATTGGGGTCTCAATAACGCGACAGAGACCGTTCAGGATATCTGGGTCACCCGGGGCGTGCCCAACGATGACCGCTGGAACGGTGATCCCGAAAGACATATGCCCGGGGTCAAGGATCAGCTCAGACCCGAACAGTATACTTATGATTATGACGAAGAGACAGTCCATATAGACTATACGAAGCACACCATGTATTTCCGCATTCGCTTCGTTGTCACGGTAAGAATAGATGGCGAATATGACAAATACTATTTCTCAGACTGGTCGAACATCGCTTCGGTCGGGAAGGATGCCGAAAGCTTTGTCCCGCTCACGAAAGCCGATCTTGCGGCACCGGTCATAACCGACCTGCACATGACAGACAAGGAATTCAACGGCAATCCGATAGTCGCCTTTACCCTTACGGTCCCTGACAAGCTCATGGAGGACGCGACGAAGGTAGAAGCCCACGGCGGCTCAATAGTCATAGAAGTCGAGGGACGCGTAAAAGGCGACAAGGAGTTCGTCAGTCTCCAGGGCGACTGGATCATCAAAGCGGGCGAGATGGAGAGCGCACTGTTCAACCTCGCGAACGAATCCCGTCCGAATGTACCTAAGGACAGCATCATAGAACTCCGCTGCCGCTACAGATATGATCACCCGAAATATTTCGACGATGCTGTCTATTCAGACTGGTCAAAGATCATTTCCTTCGGTACTGATGACATCAATATGGGAAAGACCGAAACTACAGACGGTACGGTCAGTCCGGATGACGGAGCGGATCATGCCAAGGGATCATGCCCGATATGTCACTTCTGCCCCCAGCCTCTCGGACTGTGCATATTCATCTGGCTTCTGATCCTTGTCGTGATCATTGTGATCATAATCGTGGTCATAGTCGCCGTGAAGAAGAGCAAGAAGAAGGATAAGAAATAAGGTAGTGTTCAAGCAACTTAACAGGCCCCGGAACTGTTATGCTCCGGGGCCTGTTCATATTCAGTTGTCCCATGTGATCCGTCCGTCTCCGGAAAGATCGATCCGCTCTCCCAGATACGTGGGTTTGGGCTTGAAAACGCCGTAGGCGAAGTCCTTGACTCTCGCGAGCACCTCCCTGGTGTCTCTCCATGCCTGCCCCACATAGGTCCTCAGTTCCGCGTCCACCCCGACAGCCTCAAGCCCCAGGCTCTGCGCCAGATAAAGGGCTCTGTAGAGGTGGTACCTCTGTGACACGATTATTATCTTCTTCGCTCCGAAAACGTCACGCGCTCTGTAAATGGAATCGTATGTTGAAAATCCGGCGTGATCAAGGAATACATCTTCAGCCGGGATCCCGTTATCGAGCACGTAGTCCCTCATGGCTCTGACTTCGTCATATTCGACCTGTCCGTGATCTCCGCTCATCAGAAGCGTGCTGCATATACCGGTGTTGTATATGGCGACGGCAGTCTTCAGACGGTCTTCAAGCATGTGGCTCGGTGTCCCGTCATCTCTCACCCCCGCGCCGAGCACAAGTATGCAGTCAGCGCCTTCAAAACCGATTTCATCAGTTGACCTGTATATTCTCGAACTGCCAGTTGCCGTCATCATGATGTTTATCAGCCCGGCTGAAACCAGGACAGCCCCCATAAGTATAGCCAGAAGACGTATGATCAGTCTCAGCCTTCTCTTGAACCTGCTTTCCGGAACAGATCTTCTCATCTGTGTACAACTTAGGCTACAGCGGTTTTATCTGCGGAAGCCCTTGCCTTTCTTCTCTTTCTCTTGATGCTTTTCACTATGATCAGAGCGATTAAGCCCATGATCAGATGAATCACCACTAAGATTATAATATATGGCAAGTTGGTCACAAAGTCAACAGAGAATTCTTCCAATCCGGTCTTAATATCTTCCATGGTGTCGGAAAGGCCAAGGCTCATTCTCTCGCCGATGCTGAGTTTCTCCTCGTTGACCACTGCCTTTCTGACTTCCTCCACGTAGATGTTCACCGTGCAGTAGCTTATGAGATCGTCATACTTCCTGAGCTGGGCCTTGTATCCCTCAATCTCGTACGTCAGGTCGCTCAGCCTGTCGTGCAGGGCGATGACGTCATACATCTCCGTTGCCTTCTCAAGCATTTCAATGAGAGCCTTGTGCTCGGCCTCAAGAGCTGCCAGTCTGCTTTCCATGTCCACATAGCTCATGGTCACGTCATCCTTGCTCTCGTCGCGGCTTGTGACCGTACCGAGCGTGCAGACGCTCTTCATGAACATTTCGTAATTCTCAGCCGGGATCCTTATGGAGTACCTGCTGCTTTTCAGTGCATTGTAATCATACACTCCACCGCCGTACTGGTTTGAAGACTGGACATATCCGGAATACTCGGCAACAGCCGTCTCGAGAGCTGATATCATCTCTTCATATGCAGTTGTCTGGAAGCGTATGTTGCCTGTCTTTATGATCTTCCTTTCGGCCAGATCGTTCTGCACGGGTTTCTCATATAACGAATAGTCCTCAGCTTCCATGTAGCTGTCTATTTCGGACGCATAATAGTTCGAAGCTCCTTTGAAATAACCGTCTGCCGCTTCCATGGGCTCTGAATAATATGCCGCAGTGTCGGCGGGATATGTGTCCCTTTCCATTGTCCCGTTCTTCGAAGAACAGGCTATGAGTGATGTGACCAGCAGGACGGCTAAAAGAACAGAGATGATGATCCGCTTCATTTTTCGTACCTCTTTCGTTTGTTTTTATGTCAAAAATGAATAATACAGCGCGCCTGGTTGCAAATTTCACTCCCCTGCGCCTTCTGATCATTTAGACGGAGAAGACGGTGATTAGTTCCGATACGGGAAATTTTTTCTTTTTTTCATCTGCAAACTGTCTAAATAGGCACGAAAAAAACTACTCCATTTATATATCTATACAGAATTAAAGTAACTTTATTGACTTCAAAAAAAGGGTGAAGTATAATCAGTAAAAATTTACAATAACAGGAGATTTATGATGAACAGAGTATTCAATTTTTCGGCAGGTCCTTCCATGCTTCCGCTGCCCGTTCTCGAGAAGGCAGCATCTGAACTTGTGTGTTACGGCACATCCGGAATGTCAGTTATGGAAATGAGTCATAGATCTTCAGATTATGATGCCATCATCAAAAAGGCTGAAGCGGATCTTAGGGAAATAATGGAGATACCGGACAATTACAAGGTCCTCTTCCTCCAGGGCGGAGCTTCGACCCAGTTCGCAGCAGTCCCCCTCAATCTTATGAAGACCGGAAAAGCGGATTACATCCTCTCGGGCCAGTTCTCCACAAAGGCCTACAAGGAAGGCCTGAAATACGGCGACTGCGCTGTGGCGGCATCTTCAAAGGATGTCAACTTCTCAAGGATCCCGGAAACCACAAGAGATTCATTCAGACCGGATGCGGACTATCTGCACATCTGCTTCAACAACACGATCTACGGAACGAAATTCAACTATATACCTGATACCGGCAGCATTCCTCTGGTAGCCGATATGTCATCCTGCATTATCTCCGAGCCTGTTGACGTTACCAAATTCGGAGTCATCTATGCAGGAGCCCAGAAAAACATGGCTCCTGCAGGTCTCACCGTTGTCATCGTCCGCGAAGATCTTCTGGGCTGGACCAATCCCGCCACTCCGTCAATGCTCGACTGGCAGCTGATGGCCGACAACGGCTCAATGTACAACACTCCTCCCTGCTATGCCATATACATGGCCGGTCTGGTATAC
>CACZSC010000307.1 GCA_902783755.1 uncultured Ruminococcus sp.
AGAGACATCATTTACTCCGCCGGATACGAAGGGAAATTCGGGCACGGTCTGGGTCACGGCGTGGGGCTGGAGATTCACGAAGAGCCAAGGCTCTCACCGAAGACCGGGGACGCGACCCTGAAGGCCGGGCAGATAGTGACCGTCGAACCGGGCATATATCTCGAAGGACTTTACGGATGCCGCATAGAGGATATGATGCTGGTGACGAAGAACGGGGCAGAGCTCCTCACGGACTGCCCGAAAGAACTTATAGAACTGTGACAAAAAACGGGTCAGCCACCGTATGGTGCTGACCCGCAATCACTGGTCTTCACTGCTTTTTCCTGTTTTTTGATCTTTTCTTGATGCACCCGGCAAGGGCCGCGCCTATCACAGTGCCGAAAGCGGAATTCTCCGGGATGATGAAGTTCATGTCGAACATCCGGTTCAGGGTGTCGAACACATTTTTGGCCTGGGAGACTATGGACAGGTTGCCCGTAAGGACGACATCCTTTATCTGGTAGTTCCGTGCGGCAAAGATAGAGATCATTCCGATCGTCTCGAACACCATGTTGATGATGCCGAGAGCTATGTCTTCCCTCGTTGCCAGATCGCTTATGCTTCCGAAATTGGATGCGGTCATCACATCGGAAAAGCCGGGAAGTATGTCTGCCTTGGTGATGTCGCTGATCTTCAGGTCCACATTGTTGAGATTCCCGTTCTGCGCGAGCTCCGAAATGTGATCGACATTGTCCATCGCGAGCATCTTTTTGGACAGTCCCACAAGAGTGCCTCCCCCGACGCCCGTACCGCCCAGGTACACCGGCGCCTGGCCTGCTTCTGCATATACGAGGGCTGTTCCTGTACCGCAGCTGGTGACAAGGGCCCGTTCCAGGCCTGAGAGATAAAGCCCTCCGAGCCCTATGGAATTGAATTCTTCGACATGTTCGCATTCAAGGCCGTATATGGGTTTTGAAACGTAGGAACTGCCGGCGCCCGTGACCATTACGCGGTTGATGTCGGAAAGGTCCAGACCGTTCTGATCCATGAATTTCCCGAAAGCACCGTATACGGACGTGATGGGATCCGTCGCCCTGACCAGAAGTGGCGTCATAAGCGGATTTGTCTTGTCTGCGGTGTCGAACCCGACTATCTTGGTGGTGCTGCCGCCTATATCTATACCGATTATAATACTGTCCATAAGAATTCCTCCGGCAGCCGTCATCCTGACGGCCTCTCTGATGAGGATTATATAATAACTCAGGAAAAAAATCAACGAAAGAGACATCTATGCTTACGTATAAAGACTCTGCAGCGGCATCTGAAGAGCTGCTGGCCAAAAAGCTGTTCGTTTTTGACATGGACGGGACCATTTATCTGGGCAGCAGACCGTTTCGGAGCGCCGTCAGGTTCATAAACGAACTGAGGGACGACGGAAGAAAAGTCATATTCTTCACGAACAATGCCTCCCATTCTCCGGAATTCTATCTGGAGAAACTTGAGAAACTGGGTTTCTCGCCATCAAGAGAGGAACTGTGCACATCCGGTGACGTGACGTGTGCGTTTCTGAATCTCCACCGCCGCGGCAGGAGCGTTTATCTGGTGGGGACCCCGGAGCTTTATGACCATTTCCGCGGATACGGGATCCCTCTGGCGTGTGACAGGGACGGGAACTGGAACGGCACGAAACCCGACATAGTCATAACGAGTTTCGATACGACTCTGACTTACGCCAAGCTGGAGAGAGCCTGTACCTTCATCCGGAACGGAGCGGAATATCTGAGCACCCATCCGGATTTCAACTGTCCCACCGAGGCGGGACCGGTGCCTGACAGCGGCGCGATCGCGGCGTTCGTGGAAGCTTCAACGGGGAAGAAGCCCCTGTATTTCGGCAAGCCTTCTTCAATGGTGGTGGACATGATCTCCGAGATATCCGGAACGGAGAAACAGGATATGGTAGTGTTCGGCGACAGGATGTATACGGACATAGCTCTCGGAAAAAGGAACGGGATACTCTCAGTACTGGTGCTGACAGGCGAGACCACCCTGCCGGATGTCGAGGCGGCAGCGGAAGCCGACAGACCTGACATACTGCTCGAATCCCTCGGTAACGCCGGAGAGCTGATGTGGGGGAAACGCATGTAGGATTTGCTCAATATAACAAAAAACTACATTCGTAATTGTGCAATTGCCCAAATATGCCCGGCTCTGTTGAATAACGGAAAAATTGGTGATATAATTATCGTCGAACTTTTGTTGGAACACATAGAGAAATAAGGCTCGAAAGCCGGTTAATGCTATCAAGTTTCAGATCTGCCCTGGAGGAAATTCGTATGAAAAAAGTGGTTTCCCTTGTCCTGGTTGCTATCATGCTGTCAGCTCTGCTTGCAGGATGCACCACGCTGGTCGGCGATGACAAAGGCGCTATAATCGATATGTACATAACTACTGAGGTGTATAACTTCGATCCTCAGGTGAGCATCACAGACACTGCGATGCTTAAAGTGTTCAGTCTCTGCTACGAGGGGCTCACGCGGCTCGACAAAAACGGAAAGTGGCAGAACGCTCTCATGAAGAACTATGTCATAGACAAGGATACGGATGAAGAGTTTTCCATCCTGATCTACCTGAAGAACTCCTACTGGACCGACGGAAGAACCGTTCAGGCGCCTGACTTTGCCTATTCCTGGAAGAGACTTCTCGATGCCAATATAAAGAATGAGGCGGCTTCTCTTCTATACGATCTGAAAAACGCCATGGCCATCAAACTCGGGGATGCGAGCATAGATGACCTCGGGGTTGCCGCGGTCGACACATACACGCTGAAAGTCACGTTCGAGAAAAAGGTGGATCTTGACAAGTTTTTTGAGAACTGCTCATCAGTTGCCCTTTCTCCGCTGCGTGAGGACGTGATCTCCAGATACGGAGATGAACTGTGGGCAAAGAAGGGCACGTATATCATCACGAACGGCCCCTTCACTCCAAAATCAATCGATTATCCCAACCTTCTCAGACTTGAAAGATCGCCATACTATTATCTGGACAGGAATAAGAACGAGAACCTTGATAAATACGTAATCCCATACAGGCTTCTCACAGACTACTTCAGGGGGAATCTGAACACCCAGCTCGATGCGTTCAACGAAGGCAGCATCTTCTATCTGGGTGAGATCCCGCTTGACAAGAGAGCTGAGCTGAAGGGCGACGCGGTGGTTTCAGACATGATGGCAACGCATACGTACGTCATCAATACCAAAAACGAACTTCTGTCAGATCCCAAAGTCAGGGAAGCGCTTTCACTGGCAATAGATCGTGAAGCGGTGGCAGAGATACTCACCTTCGCAAAACCGGCTACCGGATATATCCCGACAAAAGTGTTCAATACATCAAGAGGCACGTCATTCAGGGAAGCCAACGGTGATATCCTTGAGACCACCCAGGATCTTTCCAGAGCGAAATCGCTCCTGTCACAGGCAGGGGTGAGCGGCGGGAGCTTCACGCTGACAGTCAGAAACACCGAGGCCGATGTTGCGGTCGCCGAATATGTGGCCGGAGAGTGGAAGAAGCTCGGTTTCGACGTGACGCTCAACAAGGTCAGGGCAGGCAGAAACCAGACGGAAACAGATCTGACCGACGATACGTTCGAGTTGATCTACGATTCCGGTGACTTTGATGTCATCGCCATCGATATGACCATGCTGTCCCCTGATCCATTCTCCGCACTTTCCCAGTTTGCCGTCAAATACTCGGGCAACGGAGTCGATATGTACTCTGAGAACTATGATCTTTATCCGCATATCTCGGGTTATTCAAGTGAGGAATATGACGCTCTGATAGAGGCGGCGTACAATGCTGCTGACAAGGAAGAAAGAGCTGAGAAACTGGGCGAAGCCGAGAAACTGCTGCTCACGGATTTTCCTGTCATCCCCATAGTATTCCTGCAGGATGCGTACCTTATCAGCAACGAGCTTTCCGGTATCTCCGAAGACTACTACGGAGTTAAGAACTTCAACCGCGTGCAGCTCAAGGACTATATGACTTACAAAGCTGCTACAGAGGAAGCGAAATAACGGAAAAAGACGAATAGCGAAACAACGGGAAGTTCACGCTTCCCGTTTTCATAACGAAAGGCATCACATGACGGAAAAACTCACTACCGCGAACGAGATTAAAGTGTTCATTCTGTACCTGCTTGAAAAGATCGGCTATCCGCTGACTTTCAACGAGCTGGCTTCGATCGTGATACAGGATGATTTTGTCGATTATTTCGATTTCGCCACATATTTTCACGAACTGCTGGAAACAGGACAGATCATAAGAAACGAGCCGGCAGAAGACGGCGGGGCCGGGGAGACGTTCGAGCTTTCAGAGACCGGGAAGATGGTGTCCCGCGGTATGTCGTCGGACGTGCTTTCCAGGCAGGCCAAGGAAAAGAGTTATATCAGCGCCCAGAGACATCTGTCCCTTGAAAAGCGAGACGCATCGATGAGCAATGAAATAGAAAGCGTCGGCGCTGATAAATACATATTTCATTGTCAGATCACGGACAAGGACGGGCTGGTTTTCAAGCTTTCGCTGAGAGCCGATTCGTACGAGCAGGTACAGAAGATGAGGAAAGCCTTCGAAGACAGGCCCGATGTCATCAGCAGGGGCCTGATATCACTCACGACAGGAGATGTCGAATACCTCATAACAAAGAGATAGGGCAGCGAGGGCTGTCCTGTTTTTTTGCAGTATTTGATTGTCCCGGGGAAGCAAATAATTATGAATAATCTGCGGAAATACTTGTGTCAGTAGACATTTTCGTGTCAAAAATGCATAAACGGGGCGTGAAATACAAAGAAAATTTGGATAAAGCTATTGACAGGTGGAGATTTCATGATATAATGGGCGTAATCAGAAGTATCTTTATTTATTCTTGGGGTTCTTTTGGAGCAGAATTTAGCGAAAATCATCTCTTCCGTAAAAGATGGAGACGAAGCTGCATTCGTCCAGCTGGCGGAGACTTACAACGCGCTTATCAAGGCGTCCGTGTCGAGATTCCGGCCATCGTTTGAAAAGATCAGCGAAGGAATGACTGATCAGGAGGATATCGAACAGATCGCCAGGATGGCCTTGTACAAGGCAGCGGTCAGATACCGCGGCGGGTCAGGTGAGGAATATGACGGAGTCACGTTCGGGCTTTTCGCTAAGATCTGCATAAACAATTCCCTGATTTCGGTCCTGAGGGAACAGAAGAACCGCTACGCTAGGGTCCGGAAGAGAAGCGACCTGTTCAGCGGTGCCCTGGGAGCTGAAGAAGAGATACCGGATGATTTTACTCAAAGAGTTGATTCAGCACTTTCAAGATACGAAAAACAGGTTCTTGAATGTTTCATTTCCGGGAAATCCGTACGTGAAACCGCCGATTTTCTTGACAAGACCCCGAAATCGGTAAGCAATGCCTTGTACAGACTGAAAGCCAAGTTGAAAGGACTTTTTACAAATTAAATACGGTTTAACTTCCTGTGGATTGTCCGCCCGGGGATTTAAATAAAGCCCAGTGCTTAGCTCAGCAGCGTTGATTTCAAGGTAACTGAAGGATTGCGTAGGGCAATTTCAAATATTAAAAGTGAGGAATGACAAATGTTCGAGGACAAGACCTTAGTGTGCAAAGAATGCGGAAAAGAATTCGTATTCACAGCAGGTGAGCAGCAGTTCTATGCTGAAAAGGGATTCCAGAATGAACCCCAGAGATGCAAGGAGTGCCGTGACAAGAGAAAGAATGCAAACCGTGAGCAGAGAGAAATGTTCACAGCAGTTTGCGCAAACTGCGGCAAGGAAGCTAAAGTTCCTTTCCAGCCCAGAGATGACAGGCCGGTATATTGCAGCGAGTGCTTTGCTGCAATGAAAGAGCAGCAGTAATTTACGGTTACCAGCATCTTGCGCTTTATACAGCGTAGCAAAGTTCGCCGTAACAAGAGACTGTGGGAATGGAGCTGTTCCATTTCCCACAGCCTTTTTGCTTGCGGGAGAAAAGGATATTATCATGGTTAGAAAATACGCAGCGGCAATAATCGCAGCAGCGCTCATCATGACTGTGTTTTCCGTCATGGTTTCCTGCGATCACCGCGTTGATCCGGAGGAAACGGCGGAGAGCGGTACCGCCGAAACGCTCGAGTCGGTAAGGGAGCGCATTAAATACATAATCCACGGCGCAGGGAAACTGGCGGGTCACAATCTCTACGGCGAGAGCAAGTATTTCACGTGTTCGAACTCAATGGAAGGATTCAGGCAGTGCCTTGATGCAGGATGCGAATTTGTGGAGACCGATTTCAGTTTTACGTCTGACGGCGAGCTGGTCTGCATACACGACTGGTATCCCTCGTACTCCGACGACATAGAATTTGAAGGAGATGTCCTTTCTCTCGACTCATTTCTCAATACCAGGATATTCAGACAGTACACACCTGTCTCTCTGGACATGCTTGCGGAGATCCTTGTGAACAACAGGGGACTGTATATTATAACGGACATCAAGGATGACAACATCGCAGGCCTGAAATACATAGCCGAAAAGTACCCGGATCTGCGGAACAGATTCATAGCTCAGATATATTCCGAGTCGGAATACGGGCCCGTCAGGGAACTCGGGTTCGAATACATAATATATACGCTTTACAGACTGGACTGGAACTCGAAGGTCGATACCGAAAGCCACTGCAGGTTCGCTTCGGAGAACCCGCTCGCGGGAATAACGTTCTCGTATGAACTCTGTGACGTCCCCGGATTTCTGGACGGAATGAAGGAGGCGGGCGTGCCGCTTCTTATCCATACTGTCAACGACAGGGAAGAACAGAACAGATACTTCGAAATGGGGATACAGGGGATATACACCGACGAGGTGATCAAATAGCGGAGCCGGCAGCTTCTCCCGCGAACCAGCTTAACAAAAACTATGTACAAACGCCTCTTGAAGTGATATAATACAAAATGAGTTATTATGAGGGTTTCACAAAACATGCCGGATACGGGGCACTGAATGGAAAACAGAAAGCCAACTTGGAAAGCAGATAACAAAAGGGACGGCGGCAGACGCCCCGATAACGTGATAATCGGAAGAAACGCGGTGAATGAGCTGATCAGGGCCGCCGTACCGATAGAAAAGATATACGTGTCGGGAAAAGAAGGTTCGGTCAGAACAGTCGTGTCGCTGGCTAAAGAAAACGGTATCACGCTGATACAGTCAAAAACGGAAACTCTCGACAGGCTTGCCGGGTCGACCGGCCACCAGGGGGTCGTAGCGGTCTGCGGCGAGAAGGAGTACTCATCGGTGGATGACATTATCGGATCTGCCAGAGAGAAAAACGAACTGCCCCTCATAGTGATTTGCGACGGAGTCGAAGATCCGCACAATCTTGGGGCAATCATCAGAAGCGCCGAATGCTGCGGGGCACATGGAGTGATAATACCGGAAAGAAGATCCTGCGGACTCACGGCGACCGTATCCAAGGCTTCGGCCGGCGCGCTTGCCCACATGAAGATTGCGAAAGTCGTGAACATAGGGCAGACGGTCGAGAAACTCAAGGAGTCCGGCATATGGACGTTCGCTGCTGAGGCGGGCGGCACGGATTACTATGAACTTGATTGGAGCGTTCCGTGCGCCATCGTAATGGGCGGAGAGGACAGCGGCGTGAGCAGGCTGGTCAGAGAGCGGTGTGATTTCACAGCTTCGATACCCATGTACGGCAAGGTAAATTCCCTAAACGTCTCAACTGCAGCGGCCGTGCTGCTCAGCCATGCCGCCCGTATGCAGAGAACACCGAAAAAATAGATTTCCGAGATTTACCGCAAACCCAGAGATGAATATAATGACACTTTAAGAACAAAAAGAGGATGATTGCATGACGAATCAGCCGGAAGAACCCAGGACCGGGAAAATGGATCCCACGGACATCAATATAGAAGACGATTCGCCGGCCTTCAATGAAGAACCGGATTTCAGCGCTCTTCTTCGGAACAGCTTGATGGACGTTACGGAAAAGAAAAGTCCTGGAAAAAGTGAAGATATACAGGAGCAGAAAGAAGAGCCGGAGAAACAGGACTCTTCTGTTTCTGCGTCCCCCGAAACCAATAAATACAGCGCATTCGTCAAAGAGTATGTGCTGGACGAGGGCGATATACAGTCGGATGAAACCGCTGACCTGCCCGAGGAAAGGGAGGATGCCGTTGAGGCGCCTGCAGAGGGACCGGAGCCTGACGGACAGGCAGACGGACAGTTCAATACGGAATTCTACGATGATTCCGAAGACGGGCAGTATGCTGACGAATATCCGGATGCATACCCGGACGAGTATTCCGACGGATACTATGAGGAAGACGCATCTCAGGAACAGTATGATCCGCATATAGACGATCTTGAACTTCCGCTCGATTATCTTGAAGCATTCGCTGAAGACGATAAAAAGAAAAAGAAACCCGGCCTGTTCAGCAGGATCAAAGAGTCATTCAAATCAAAGAAGAAACGCGGCAATGAGAACCAGCTCGAGTTCGATCTGCCTGATGAGGACCAGGAATCAGAAGGATACGAAGACGGATACGTGCCTGAAGATCTGCCGGAAGAGGAGATCTACAGCCCGGAAGATAATCAGGTATATGATCAGGAAGTGAATCCCGACGCGGTAGAGGATATTTCAGAACAGCCGGAGGAGCCTGCCGAAGAAGAGCAAGAGCTGCAGGATGAATATCCCGGAGAGTATACGGATGAGGTCATGGAATCTGATATTTCCGGATATGAGGACGAGGCGGATTCAGAAGAGCAGCTCACTGAAGAACCTTTACAGGAAGTGACTGAGGATCTGACAGACGAGACACCAGAGGGTCAGCAGACATTTGCCGATGATTTCGTGTCGGAAGAGCTGCCCGAAGAGATTGAAGGCGCCGGAGAGGAAGAGAATGCTGAGGATCTCGGGGAGCTCGATCAGATCGATCCTGCGGACAAGGACCTGATGGTCGCATTCGGACTTGACGGCAGCGAGGACAAGAGCCGCGCCGAGACCAAAGCGGAAAGAAAAGAATCAAGAAAAGCCGGCAGAAAATCGAAGGGCTTCAAGCTTGACAGACCGGAGTTCATTGACAAATCCCAGATTAAGGATCTGAGGGAACAGTACAAGAAAAAAGCGACCGGCCTGCTCATAAGGCTGTGCCTGTGCGTGATCATAGCTGTCGGTCTGATGATATACGAAAACATACCGGCGATCTCCGGACTGTTCACGGGAACCCCGCAGCAGCTAGGCGGAGCGTTCAATCCGGTCCTGTATCCCGTGGTGCACGCGATGATAAGCCTGCAGCTGATGCTGCTTTGCTGCCTCTGCGCCTATGAGGAAATACTTAAGGGGTTCAAGAACCTCTTCAAAGGAACTCCCAGACCCGAATCCGTGACCGCAGTCCTTACGGTAATAGCCATCATATATTCGATAGTAGAGCCCAGCGTCGTAAAGGCTGGAGAGGCTCCGACGATGTTCAACTTCGTGGTGGCCATTGCAGTGGTCCTGACGCTCATCTATTCCACATACAACAACAAGCGTGAGATGATGAACTTCCGTGTGGTAGCCAGCAAAAAGGCCAAGCACATAGTGAGGAAGCTGGGCGAGGACGAGTCTCTGGGTGAGCTTACGGTGTACGAGGATTCCAGTGAGACCGGCGACGTGATGAAGATAGAGAAGACGGATTTCATAGACGGATTCTACGCAAGGCTTGATAAGCCTGACGCGCCTACAGGCTCATTCATCACATTCGTTATGAGCATCTCTGTGGCGCTGGCGGTGGTCGTAGGCATATTCTCCGCATTCAAGGGAGATACCGCGGCCCAGGTATGCCGCAACATATTCATAAGCGTCCTGGCATTCACTCCCATTTCGCTGTTCGTGGCATTCTCGTATCCGTTCTTCAGAGCCAACAGATCGGCGAAGAAATACAACAGCACCATTATCGGAGAGACTTCCCTTGAAGAGTATTCGAACGCTTCGATAATAAGCTTCGACGACAAGAACGTATTTCCTTCATATTCGGTAAAAGTCCAGAACATCCGCATATACAACAACGCAAGGATAGACAGGGTCCTGTACTACGCGGCATCAGTTTTCGCATATGCAGGCGGTCCTCTCCAGGATGTGTTCGAACTGGCCACGAAAGATATGGGCAACTCACAGGATGTGAAGATCTTCGAGGCGGACAGAGGATATCTCGCGACACGGGTCGACGGGGTGAACATCATCTTCGGCAACGATGAGACTCTGCTTGACAGAGGGTTTGATATTCCTACAAGCGCTTCCGATGACGACGTTGACTTCTCGGACGAGCTTTCCGTGATGTACATGTTCAGGGAAAGCAAGCTCGTGGCAAAAATGTACATCAAGTATGTGATGGATCCGGACATAGACCTGATCCTGAAACAGCTTTCAGGCGACGGGCTGAGGGTCTGCGTGCGTACGTTTGACCCCAATATAGACGAAGAAATGATCTGGAAGAAGCTCAACAACAAGCATATGCCTTTGCAGATCATGAGATACGCGGATGCCGACGAGGTGGAAAACTTCGAGGAAAAGGCCGACAGCGGACTTGTTACCAACGGATCCCCGAAATTCCTGCTTCAGGTCATCTCGTTCTGCGGCAGGGTGCTCCAGGCCAGAAAGACGAACGTCGCTCTGTGCACTCTGTCGATCCTGATAGCCATTGCGATAATGGTACTCATGCTGCTGACGGGAGCCCTCAACGGAATGAACTCGCTCCTGATAGCGCTGTATCATCTGGTCTGGCTGATTCCGATATACATTTCCGCCAGAATACATGTAAAATAAGAAAAACCAAGGAGTTACGGGAGGATAGACATATTCTCCCGTATTTTTTCGAGATGAGAGAAGATATAAGAAGTTTTGTCGGCAGCGTGCAGAAGCCGGGAAGGTACACCGGAGGGGAAACAGGCAGTGTATACAAGGACCCTGAAAAGGTGAAAATGAGAGTAGCGTTCTGTTTTCCGGACCTGTATGAGATAGGTATGTCCAATCTCGGCATGAGGATACTGTGCGACTGCTTCAACAACGTGGAAGGAGTCTGGTGCGAGAGAGTATACGCTCCGTGGATCGACATGGAAGCGGAGATGAGAAAGCGCGGGATTCCCCTGTTTACTCATGAGAGCGGGGATTCCGTGGGAATATTCGACGTAGTCGCTTTCACCATGCAGTATGAGCTGTGCTATTCCACCGTGCTGAATATGATGGATCTGGCCGGCATACCGCTCAGAAGGGAATCCCGAGGCGAAAATGGTCCGGTCATCCTGGCGGGAGGACCGTGCTCGTACAACCCAGAGCCGATGGCTGAATTCGTGGATGTGTTTTCCATAGGGGAAGGCGAGGAGGCCCTGCCGGAGTTTGCAGAACTCTACCTTGAGATGAAGGAGTCCGGTACGTATACAAAAAAGGATTTTCTATACAGGGTGGCGACGGAACTGAAGGGTTTTTACGTTCCATCGCTCTATACTGTATCATACAATGAAGACAACACTGTCAAATCCATAGAGACACGGGATGACAAGGTCCCGAAAACGGTAGTGAAGAGGGTAGTCGAGGATTTCGACAAGTGCTACGTTCCCATGAACCCCGTTATGCCGAACATCGAGACCGTTCACGACAGGGTCACTGTCGAGGTCTTCAGGGGATGTACCAGAGGATGCAGATTCTGCCAGGCGGGAATGGTGTGCAGGCCGGTCCGGGAAAAGAGTGCCGAGACCCTCGACTGCATCGCGAGGACTCTTGTTGACAGGACAGGATACGACGAGATCTCCCTTTCATCGCTTTCCATCAGCGACTATACGAAAATAAGCGAACTGACCGACAGGCTCCTCAGCTGGACCAATGACAAGATGGTGAACCTGTCTCTGCCTTCAATGAGAGCAGACAGCTTCACGAAAGAACTCATGGACAAGATCTCGACGGTCAGATCCAGCACCCTCACATTTGCCCCGGAGGCGGGCACTCCCAGGCTCCGGGACGTGATTAACAAGAACATTACCGAGGAGGAGATACTCCGGGCAGCCGGTGTGGCCTACGCAGCCGGGAAAAACCAGGTCAAACTGTATTTCATGAATGGCCTTCCGGGAGAAACGTATGAGGACATCGCGGGGATCGCGGACCTGGCGAAACATGTGGTAGACGAGTATTACAGGACTCCGGGCAGAAACAAGGCCCGTCAGCCTCAGGTGACGCTTTCCGTTGCGTGCTTCATTCCCAAACCACATACGCCGTTCCAGTGGGAAAGGCAGAATACGATTGAGGAACTGAAGGAGAAACAGGAATTCCTCTCCTCGAAGATAACGGACCGGAAGATACGGTATAACTACCATGACGCTATGGTGTCCAGGCTGGAAGCGGTATTTGCAAGGGGAGACAGAAAGCTCGGGGATGCCATTGAGGAGGCCCAGAAACGCGGAATGCGCTTTGATGCATGGGAAGAAACTTTCGACTATGACAAATGGATGGAAGTCTTCAGCGATCTAGGGATAGACCCTGATTTCTATGCAAACAGGGACATCCCCAGCGACGAGATCCTCCCCTGGGACATGATCTCCTGCGGGGTCAGCAAGGAATTTCTCAAATCAGAGCGGGAAAAGGCACATAAAGCCATCGCAACTCCGTCATGCAGGGAAAAGTGCTCCGGGTGCGGGGTGAACAGGCTTGTCGACAGGAAATACTGCAGATGGTGTCCGGGACATCCCGAAAGCTACGACAGCGCAGGGAAGATCACATCAGATACTACAAATGTAGAAACAGATTCTTCCGGGAATCAGCTTAATCAGGGCATGCAGATGGCGAACCTGGTCGCCCGGCATATAAGGATAAGGTTCAGAAAATTCGGACCTATGCTGTACATATCTCACCTGGATCTTGCAAAAACAGTGATGCGTTCAATCAACAGGTCCGGTCTGCCGGTGTACTATTCAGAAGGATTTAATCCCAAGCCCAAGCTAGTATTCGGTCCCCCGCTGTCTGTCGGATGCGGGGGAGAGAATGAAATCCTTGATATCCGGCTTATGGAGGATGTTTCCGATGAGGAGATCACCGCGAGACTGGATCCGGTCATGCCGGCAGGGATCGAGATAGTTTCCGTATATGAGCAGGATTGCAAGCTCAAGGACATAAAGTGGGCGGACAACAGGATAGAATTCCTTGGCACATCCGCCGGTCCTGAAGAGCTGGAAGCGATAGATTCCATGTTCAGTTCTCCGTTCGTTATGATGAAACGCACGAAGAGCGGAGAAAAAGAAACGGATATTTCTCCTATGGTCCTGCGTATCAGTTCGGCCACGGAGGAAGGTTCCCTGACGGTGAACGTAACAACGTCTGTTGACAGCGAGAAATATCTCAACCCTGAATATGTCATCCGTGCCATAAAGGAACGGGTCGGTGCTATCTGCGAAGATGCTGCATACATAGTGACGAGATCCGAGTTCTACCTTGCTGACGGCAAGACCCCGTTCAGGTGAGTTTCGTTGACTTTACGTCGTTAATATGATAGAATTTGCGCGATATTCCATAAGGAGGTTGTATTCTTGAAGAGCAGTACAGGGAAAAGATCGTTTCTGCAGAGCGCCCTTGTTTTGACTATTTCAACGTTTTTCGTCAAGATTGCAGGCCTTCTGTTTACGATAGTTATACAGCGCTCGCTGCTCGACAGCGGCATGGGCGTGTTTTACAGCGCCTATAATATTTACAATCTGTTTGCCGTTCTCGCATCAGCCGGTCTCCCGGTAGCAGTGTCCAGGATGATCTCGGAGACGCTCGTCAAGGAGAACCATGACGAGGCGCAGAAGATATACAAGGTGTCTGCCAGACTGTTCCTCGGAATAGGAGCCGTCGTGGCGGGCGTCATGCTCATTTTCGGCGACGCTCTTGCCGAATTGATCGGGAATCCAGATGCAGGACTGTCGATAAGAGTCCTTGCGGTAACAGCGTTCTGCGCGTTCATTATGTCTGCGCTCAGAGGTTATTTCCAGGGTCACAACTACATGAGGCCGACCGCGGTTTCCCAGGTGATCGAAGCTTTCGTGAAACTGGGGCTCGGAGTCGCAGCCGCCGTACTTATAATGAAAGCGGGCGGAAGCGACAAACTCGGTTCCGCGGGAGCGATAATCGGCGTGTCCGCGGGAGCCGTCATAGCAGTCGTTTATCTGTTTATAAAGAAACGCGGGCATGACAAAGCTACTCCCTTTACAGGGATGGAAACAAGATCCACGCCCGCGATTATAAAGGAACTGTTCCGGATAGCTATCCCGGTCTCTCTCGGCGCATCCGTCATGAGTGTCGTGAACGTGATAGACGACTATCTCATAATGAACATACTGCAGGGTGGCGCGGGGATATTCGGCGCGAAGATCGGAGGCCTCGGATATCTGTACGAATATGCGAAATCCCTCAACGGGGTGTTCGGGAACGCAAAGAAGATATTCAACCTGCCTTCAGCGTTCATCGTTCCGTTCACGGTGAGCATACTGCCGGTTCTTACCGCAGCCTATGTTGCGAAAAACAGGAATGAGATCAACAAGAACCTGACCAACTGTTTCAAGTATTCCATGATCATCGCCCTGCCGTCCGGTGTGGGAATGATCATACTTGCGAAACCCATATACAATCTGCTATATAAGACCACAGATGCGGATCTGGGTGCCGTAATGATGGCTATATTCGGTATCGCGGTCATCCTGTATGCCATTGTGTCGATCTCCGGCTCCATCCTTCAGGCGTTCGGCAAGGTGAACAGACCGCTTATAAGCCTTGTGGTGGGCGGAGTGGTCAAATGCGTGCTGACAGCGGTGCTTGTCAGCATCCCCGAGATAAACATCAAAGGTGCCCCGATCGCCACATGCGTGTGTTATACGGTCATGATCGTCATGAACATGATCTTCCTGAGAAAGTACATAAGGGAGTCAGTCAAGAGTATCCTGAAGAGCGTTTCGAAAACACTTCTTGCGGCCGTTGTCATGGGCGGAGCAACATACGGCGTTCTTGCCCTGCTTTCGTCCCTCTTTGACATCTACTCGTCCAAGAAAATGGCCGTAATCAGCATGATCATAATGCTGATAGTGGCTGTGGGAGTTTACTTCGCGGTGGTGTTCCTGCTGAAAGTCATTACTCCCGCGGAGATCAAGGAGACCCTTGGAGGCCGCAGGAAACACAAAGCGGATAAGGGAAGCGAAAGCGGCAGTGATCAGGACGGTATAGAAACAGTGGAAGAGACAGCCGGTGCCATAGAGACCGCTGTCAGCAATGATGAGAAAGGTGAGGAGAAATGAGACAGAGGAAAGACATTCCGGCTGAACTGAAATGGGATTTCACACATCTGTTTGCCGACCGCGAAGCCTGGGAAAAGGAATGCAGTGAGTGTGAGAAAATGATCGAAACGCTTCCGACGCTAAAAGGGACTCTGGGCGTTTCCTCAAAGTCGCTTTATGAAGCATACGAGAAGCTGTATGAGATCGACGAGAAGTTTTCCAAGGTTGCCGACTACGCTTTCTTTGCCAGAGTCATAGACGGCGGCGACACAGCGGCTCTTGAAATGACAGACAGAGTGCGTAATGTCGGTGTAAAATTCGGCATGAACACTTCGTTCATGGAGCCGGAACTCATGGCGATCCCGGAAGAGCGACTCGCAGAATTCCTCAGGGACGAAAAACTGTCAGCAAAATACGGGCACATAATCGAAGACGCAACGAGGCTCCGGGATCATGTGCTGGATGAGAAGAGCGAGTCGATCATTGCCCGGTTCAGGAAGATAACTGATACCGCCAATGACATATTCAAAACTTTTACAAATGTAGAATTGAAATTCCCGCCGGTCAAGGATGAGAACGGAGAGGACAGAGAGCTGACAGCAGGAACATTCGGTTCTTTCAGGGAATCCAGGGACAAGAATGTACGCGACAGCGCGTTCAAGGCAATGTTCGGGACCTACGGCAAATATACGAACACGTTTGCCGCGATATACGGGAACTCAGTAAAAAAGGACAACCTTATGGCTGCCCTCAGGGGATTTGGGTCGGCCAGAGCGGCATCTCTGGCCAGATCAAACGTTCCGGAAACAGTATATGATTCGCTCATAAAGGCGGTCAGGGGCGCTATCCCCAGCATGGACAAGTATCTTGAACTGAGAAGAAAAGTCATGGGACTGGACAAGATCGATGTTTACGATCTTTACACTCCGATGGTGCCGGATGTAGACTATCCGATGACATACGAAAACGCAAAGAAACTGGTCCTCGGAGCGACTGCCCCGCTGGGGAAAGACTATACGGAAGTGATCAGAAGAGCCTTTGATGAAAACTGGGTAGACGTGTACGAGACTCCCGGCAAGGAATCAGGGGCATTTTCAGCGGGTGTATACGGAGTGCATCCTTTTGTCAAGCTTAATTTCGCTTCGACTCTGGACGATGCCTTCACACTTGCCCACGAGCTCGGACATTCCATGCATTCATATCTGTCATCGAAGACGCAGGACTACGCGAACCACAACTACAGCCTGCTTGTTGCCGAAGTGGCGTCCACATGCAATGAGGTCCTGCTGACGAAGTATCTGCTTTCGACCGAGAAAGATCCTGCCAGAAAAGCATATATACTCAACCACTTTCTCGAGGGCTTCAGGACCACGATATTCCGCCAGACTCTGTTCGCTGAATTTGAGTATCAGGCACATAAGATGGAGCAGGAGGGAACACCCCTTACTTCACAGGCCCTGTGCGATCTGTACGGGGATCTTGAAAAGACGTATTACAGAAACGCTGAGTTCAGGGAAGAGATCCGGTATGAATGGTCGTATATTCCTCATTTTTACAGGCCGTTCTATGTATACCAGTACGCCACAGGATTCTCTTCTGCGGTCGCCATCGCGACGCACATCCTGGAAACAGGGGACGCTTCCGACTACCTCAGATTCCTTTCAACGGGCGGATCCGACTATCCGATCAACGAACTGAAGATCGCAGGCGTGGATCTGACGACACCGGCTGTCGTGGAGAACGCCATGACGGTGTTTGATGAAACAATTGACGAGCTGGCGGGGCTTCTTCTGAAATGAGGGTGCTTCTGACAGCGTTCGATCCCTTCGGAGGGGAAACGCTGAATCCTGCGGAGGAAGCGCTGAAACTTGTGCAGGCACCTGATGGCGTGATGCTCTACAAGGCTGTGATCAGCACAGAGTATCACAGATCCGAAGATGAGATCCTAGGGCTTATATCCGAGATCAGTCCGGATACTGTGATCTGTCTCGGCCAGGCGGGAGGCAGAAGATCCGTCACGCCTGAAAGGATAGCCGTGAATATCGATGATGCGACAAAACCTGACAATGCCGGAGAGATTCGCAGGGGGACCCGGATATGTGAAAACGGTCCTGCGGCATATTTCTCGACATTGCCGGTGGAAACGATCTGCATGGCTCTGAATGATGAGGGAATAGAATCGTCGGTTTCGAACAGCGCGGGCACGTTCGTATGCAATCATCTTATGTATACGGTGCTCAGGATTGC
>CACZSC010000308.1 GCA_902783755.1 uncultured Ruminococcus sp.
CCGTATCTCTCGTCCCCGAGGAACAGTATGCCGAAGCTGGGGGAGTACAGTTCCACCCGGTCTCCGAAGATCACGGTCTCCTCTTCCTCTCCCAACGTCACGGGCTCCGTGATGGTGTAGAGTCCCGGCGTCAGCCTTTCCTTCTTCGCGGAGGAGGTCTCGCGGGTGTCTTCCGTCTCCGTGTCCCCGGTATCCCCGGTATCCGTCTGCTCCGTCTCTTCCGTTTCGGTGTCCGTATCGGTGACCGGAGGCTCAGTGTCACCGGTGTCCGGCTCCTGAGTGCCGGTTTCCTTTGCAGGCGCGGTATCCTCTGTATCCGCGGTCTCAGTCGGTTCCGGCTTCACGCAGCCCGAAAGGAACAGGGATCCCGCAAGAAGGAGCGCCAGCAGCAGGGATACTGCGGCTCTGACCGTATATATTCTGTTATGTCTGTTATTCTTTCTCATAAAGCATCTCCGCAAGAGATTCTGACGACACATTATACTTTATTTTCATTCTTATTTCAACATTTCGCAGTACGCAGCCGCCGTTTTCGCCGCCAGGGCCGCGTTGTTGTATACAAGCCTTATGTTCGAATCAAGACTGTCACCGCCGGTAAGATCCTTGATCTTCGCCAGCAGATACGGTGTCGTCGCCTTGCCCTTGATCCCGCGTTTCACAGACTCCGCAACCGCCTCGTCTATAGCCTTGTTTATGGTATCGAAATCCATGGAGTACTCCTCGGGGATCGGGTTCGTGACGAGCATGCCGCCCTTCATGCCGAGATCCCTCTGGACTTTAAATGCGGCTGCCAGTTCCCCGGGGGTGTCAAGCTCGTAGTCTACGGAGAATCCGCTCTTTCTCGTATAGAACGCGGGAAGCTCCTTCGTGCCGTATCCTATCACAGGGACTCCGTGGGTCTCCAGGTATTCCAGAGTCAGGCCCAGATCCAGTATGGACTTGGCACCGGCGCATACCACCATGACGGGGGTGTTTGCAAGCTCCTCGAGGTCCGCCGAGATGTCCATTGTGGTCTCGGCTCCCCTGTGTACCCCTCCAATGCCTCCCGTGGCGAATATGCTTATCCCCGCCATATGAGCTATGATCATGGTGGTGGTCACCGTGGTGGCGCCGTCCATCTTCTTCGATACGATGACGGGAAGGTCCCTCCGGCTCGCCTTTGTGACTGCGGTGCCGGTCTTCCCGAGATATTCTATCTCATCTGCTGTCAGGCCCGCCTTGAGCCTTCCGCCGAGTATTGCGACGGTGGCGGGGACGGCCCCGTTCTCCCGGACTATCCTTTCCACGTTCAGTGCCGTCTCCACGTTCTGGGGATAGGGCATCCCGTGTGATATGATGGTGGACTCGAGAGCCACGACGGGTCTTCCCTCTTTTACCGCGGCCTCCACTTCTGGGTTTATATCGAGATATCTGTTAAGCATATTATGTGTTCCTTTCCTGTTATATTCTTATCGATGCCGGAATCGATCCGGATAATCTCTTTAAAAGACTGACCTCGCTCATACAGGGGTTTATGTTTCCGTCGCATTCCACCGTCAGCGCAGCCGCTGCGGAGCCGAAAAGACATGAATCCGCCAAGTCCAGTCCCTTGAGATAGGAGAGTACAAGAGCCGCCATGAAGGCGTCCCCCGCGCCGGTGGTGTTATTTACCATGGCATTCAGGCACGGCAGCAGCATCATATTTCTGCTGTCAGCTCCTATGACGCCCCGGCTCCCTGCGGATATGTACAGTCTCTGAAGGCCCGTTTCGAGAAGAGCCTCCGCCGCCTTCCTGCAGTCATCTCTTTCTCTCATATTGACGCCTGAAAGCACCTGGGCCTCCAGTATGTTGGGCTTGAGCGTATGTATCTTTCCGAGTATGGGCTTCAGCTTCTCTGCCTTCTTCGTTGAAACGGGGTCCACGAACAGAGGGGCCGTGCACCGTTCCGCAAGCCAGGCCAGGGACTTTTCGGGAATGTTGGCGTCCGCCACCACCACTGCAGCCCCGTTTATCTCCTTCTCGTATTCTGACAGATATTCGGGCGTTATTTCCTCGCATATGCTCATGTCGGACACGGCAGCTGCCATGTCGCCTCCGCTGTCCGCTATGAACAGGTAGGTGGAGGTCGTACCTCCCTTCACCTTCTTCGCTCCCGTAATGTCTATGCAGAGCTCTTCGCATGACTTCACGATCCTGTCAGCGTATATGTCGTCTCCGATGGCCGTGAAGAACTTCACGGGTATCCCGATAAGGCTCATGTTGTGCGCTATGTTCCTCCCAACGCCTCCCAGGGTCACTGTTACCTTTCCGGGATTCGAATCCTTAGCCACCAGAGGTCCGAAGGGCCTTCCGCCTATGTCCACGTTCACTCCGCCCACAACGGCCACATACCTGCCGTTGCACGCCTTATTTACAACAAATGCCAAACCGCTCACCTCTTCCGGACGTAGGATTCGAGATTCCTTATTCTTTTCTCAGTAAGCTCAGCTATGACATTTATCCGCCTCTCATCCAGATAATCCCCGGCATTTTCATCTGAAAGGATATTTCTGATCATCTCTCCGGTCCCTTCAAGTGCACTTAAATCCAGCCAGTCAAAAGAAGACACAAGTCTGAGCTGTTCCTCATGCTTTTTTCTGAAAGGCTTGCAGATCACATCGGTTCCGGAGATCATCATCGGCACACTCTTGTCAAATCCCAGAGATGATCCGCTGTCATATACCGGCGCCATGCCTTTCCATTCGAGAGTCTCGGCGTTCCTCACTGCGCCGAAATTGTTCAGATGCCTGTCTTCGTTCAGGATTATGTAATCGAGGACAATCATCCTGTCGAGGAATTCCCTTGTCCCGGGGATCCCGCAGGCGTCAGCGCAATCCAGGAAGTGCTGGCATAGGGATCTGCTGTTCGGCTGCTTTTTCGTCTGAAGTATCCTCCATGCAGGAACGAGTTCCGTATTCTCGTCTATGAAATCATCACAGACACTGTACGGGGCGCCCTGGTTCCAGATAACCGTATATGTTACATGGGGGATCCCAAGTCTTTCCATGATCCGTGAAGCTATGACCTCGTTCAGAGGCTCCTGGCGGTAAGGGTTTGACCCTCCTTTTATGAGGCATCTTTTCCCGTTGATTATCTTCCATCTTTTCTTCAGATTGCCTTCTGATGTACTGTCAGGTGAAGAAAAATCCAGAGGGCCTTTCTTCCTTTCACCGCCAAACAGAATGTCACCGATATCTTCGGAAAAATCATTGCGGAAGAAATTCACATCATCCCACTGTATATCCGTCTCCTCCGGACATATCCAGTACTGGTCGGAAAGGCAGAGCCCGAGGCACCTTGTGAGAAGCATTTTTGTATCTGAAATATTGAGGGCTTCCATTGCTTCACGCACACCGGAACGGCTGGCAGGTATCGAACGGTCTGTCCACCATGTATTCAGTGACGCTCTGTCGACTGTACCTCTGTTCACACGCACACCGACAGG
>CACZSC010000309.1 GCA_902783755.1 uncultured Ruminococcus sp.
ACCGCGTACGGCGAATATCCTCTCTGGCAGGAATACTTCCATTGGGAAAAGAAACAGAGCCTCAGAAGAAAAGAGATCCTGTCGGCTCTGTTCGAAAAGTTCAAATAGCGGGAGGACGTCCCGTACTCAGAATGGGTAAGAGCGGAAGCTCCTGCCCTTTTTTCGGCAATGTTATCGAAATGTTCGGCAATGTTATTGCAATGTCCGGCAATGTCTGATATCTTTGTATACAAAGAGGTATAGGAGGACATTTATGAAGATAAACGAAGTCTATTCAGACGTCATAACCGAAGACCTGAAATATGAATTCAAGGCAGTGCTGAGTCCCGAAAACCCCGTGAAATGGGCGAAAACCATCGTGGCCTACGCCAACGGTGAGGGAGGAGTCATATTTGTCGGAGTCTCCGAAAACAGAGACGCCTTCGGACTCAGTCTCGGCGAGATCGACGACACCAAGAATCTTGTAGCAAGGATCAACGACAGAAACATATTTCCTCATGCGAAGCTTAAATATTCCATGAGAAGCGTAGACGACGATGCGGAGCGCTACGTGCTGGGTATACGGGTGAGTCCCGCAGATTCGGTAGTCAGATACCGCGAGGGAGACTTCAATGAGACCGTGTATATAAAGGGGGACGGCTATTCCGCTCCGGCGACGCCCGAAGAGATAATCTCCCTTTCAAAAAGAAAATACGGCGTAGATAACGAGACCACCGATATCCGCTACGATGAGAAGCAGTGGTCGGCATATATGGATCTTTGCAGAGAGTTCAGAAACGATTCTTCCGCACCGGATCTTAAAGAACTGCAAAATGAGGAAATAGTATCGGGAGACGGCTTTGCAAAGTCGGGCCTTTTGATGTTCAAGGACGACTACGATGGAGACGACACCCTCGTCTGCTGCAGGCTCTGGGAGGGAAGAAACAAGGTCGGTACCGTTCTCGACAGCGCCAGGTTCAAAGGCCCCCTTCCGGCGGTTATCAGAAACGCTCTCGCTTTCATGGAACGGAACACCAAAACCGGATGGAGAAAAACGCAGTCGGGAGGAAGAGAAGAAATACGGGCATATCCCAAAGAAGCTCTGAGAGAGGCTCTCGTCAATGCCGTGGCGCACAGAGATTATTCCATCGCGGGGACTCAGATCGATATAGATATATATACCGACAGGATAGATATAGTATCTCCGGGATCGTGGCTGCTTCCAAGAAAATACGAGGAGTATCCCTTGGGTTCCATCCCGTCCATAAGACGCAACAGCATCATTGCTGCCTGTCTTTATGAGGCGGATCTTATGGAAAGAGGAGGCACGGGTTTCCAGACGATGATGGACAGCTACAGGGACTGCGCCGAGTCTAAACAGCCCGTGGTGCTGATCTACCCGGGATTCCTCGATCTCAGACTGTTCGATAAGCTTTATGAGGAATTCAGGTATGAAGTGACTGTCAGCGACACGGATAAAGTGATGGAGATGGTCAGAGAATACCCCAGGTCCGTCAAAGAACTTCAGTCCGTCACAAAGTACAAAAGCAGGAGCAGGTTTCTTGAAGAGGTCCTAAATCCTTTGCTTGAATCGGGCGATGTTTACAGAGATGGAAATCTCAAGTCTCCGAAGGCTGTAATAAGAAAAAGAAAAGATTAGAAGCATGCGGGCGGGGCAGATCTCGTCCGTTTTTTATTGTGCTGGTTTTTCGGCTGGTATAAAATATATACAGTTAATGTCATAAGTTATTCCGGAGTTATCTATGAGTGAACAGATCCTAATATCCCACAGTTCCAAGGACAACGAGTCCGCACAGCGCGTAAAGAAAGTGTTGGAGGACAACGGCTTTTCCTGCTGGCTCGACAACGACGATATACCGCCCGGGGCGGATTTCGTGTCGAAGATAGCGGAGGCTATGAGGAGCTGCGAAGTGGTGGTAGTCCTCGTTTCGAAGAACTCCCAGGATTCCGACTGGGTCAGGAACGAGGTCACAGAGGCAAAGAGCCAGAAAAAGCTGGTCATACCCTACATGATCCAGGACTTCGAACCCAACGACACCTTCAAACTCTGCCTGGGCAACGCCCAGAGAGTTTCCGGCTACGGAAACAAGGAGGAAGAGGCTTTAAGGAGAGTCATAACGGCGGTCAGAGACTATCTCGACGAGGCGGGAAACGGTGAGGAGATAAAGATCACCATCGAAAAGAATCCCGCGAAGAAAAAGAAGGCCATCATCTTTGCCGCAGCCGGAGCCGTAGTTCTTGCGCTGGTCCTCGGTATAGTTTTGCCGTCTCTGGGTAGAGGAGGTTCGTATACCAAGGAGTCTTTGGAGGTCT
>CACZSC010000310.1 GCA_902783755.1 uncultured Ruminococcus sp.
GAGCACGGCTTCGTTTACCGCGACCGTCACCGCGACGGAAGGCTGTTCGCGAGAGCCGGAAAGAGGAACTCACTCCTGTTCCGGACAAAGGACTTCTATCTCAACAACGGGAAGAAGAGCGAATATACTCTCGTGACTCCCATAGGAAAAGCATACTTCTACTCTATCCGCGACAAGATCATGAAGTGGGAGCCCTACGATCCCGAGGCCGGTGAAGCCCAGATCATGATGGCAGTATTTCCCGTATAACACGGAACATCCGGGGTGATGATATATGGCAAGGAACGAATCACACCTTCAGTTCTCACCTGATGAGATACCCGTATCCGGAAAGAACCAGACCGATGCTTCTTCTGTAAAAAAAGATATAGCGAAAAACGCCGCGGTCTCCGGAAAGAAGGCTGCAGCGCGTCTGTCTTTCGAGAGGAGCAGGCCTCCGTCAAAGCTGTCGCATGTGGCGGCAGGAGCAGTCAGCTACGGTATGGAAGGGAGCGATGACAGTGCCTCTTCAGATGCCGCGAAAGCTGCTGCAGCACAGAGTCTGTATCTTACCGAATCCGTGCGCATGGTGGCAGACAGCCGGCAGAATTCCGGTTCCGCCAATACGGCACAGAGCGAGGGCTACTCCTCAAACCCGAATTCGAAACAGCAGCAGAAGAGAAATATAAAGAAAGAGTATGCCGAAAAGAAGAAGGGGAGAGGCGCCGGCAAGGCCGCGAAGAATTCCGAAAAGACGGCAAAGGCAGCCTCCAGAACAGCAGACACAGCAGAAAGCGCAGCAGGGTCCGCTCACGGAAAGAGACTGCTCATAGTGCTTCTCTGCGTGTTCGGTGTCCTCGTATTTCTTCTGACCGGTGCGGCATCATGCTCACTGATCGGTGAGGGATTGGCTTCGACAGTGAACGTCACAACATATCCGGTCAGCGACAGCGATATGCTGGATGCGGAGCAGGCGTACCTTAACATGGAGACCGCACTCCGGAGAGAGATCCTGTACTATGAGGAGACTCACTCCTATGACGAGTATCATTATGATCTCGGCACCATCGGCCACGATCCGTATGCTCTCATATCAGCCGTCACAGCCATGAAGGAAGGCGAATGGGAGTCCAACAATATCTCGGGCGAACTGAAATCCTTGTTTGACACACAGTATGTTCTCACAGAGTCCGTGACCCGCGAGATCCGGTACAGGGACGAGCAGAGGACGGACTATTACCAGGCATACGACCCGACGACGCAGACGTATTACACGATCCCGTACACATATACGGTGCGGGTGCCATATTACTACTATATCTGCACCGTCACACTGAAAACAAAGGAACTTTCAGAAGTCGCGGAACAGATCCTGAGCGATGACCAGTATTCACAGTATGAGATATATATGGCCACGCAGGGGAACAGGCCTGACCTGTTTCCGTAAATGGAGCCATGAAAGGAGAAGAAAGACAATGAACCCACGCATAGAAAAACTCAGAGAAGAGCGAAACCAGGCATTGCGCCGCAGGGATGCTCTCAACGTAAAGATCGAAAAGCTCAACAGAAAAATAACCGAGCTTGAAAACACGGATATCATCGGCGTAGTCCGCGAGAAGGGCCTGACGGTCGAACAGCTCACGGAGATGATGGATATCATGAAAAAGAATCCGGCAGCCCGTATGCCGGAAAGATTCAGCAAAACGGAGGAAAACGATGAAGAATAAAGAAAGACTCATATGCGCAGTCCTTGCGCTCATATGCTGCGTATCCCTGTTCCCGGCAGCTGTGCTGGCGGACGGATACTACTCGTCCAACGAGAACGGCGACAACGAGCCGGGTGAGGCCATAGACCAGATCAGCGTATCCACAGAACCTGTGCAGAACCCGGATATATCCGGAAAGGGAGAAGCAGGCGTTACCTGGGATATAAACGCAGAAGAGATAGACGGGGTGCTGTCCGGATTTATATCACTCATGGGGACGGCTCCACTGACTCCGAACGGGAACATGGATCTCGTGGACGATATACTCCAGGATGAGAGCTACTACACCGTACAGGATCAGAAGATCCTGAAGGACAAGCAGTTCATAACCGTCCAGACGAAGAACGGCAATTACTTCTATATCATCATAGACCGTTCGGGAGAGACTGAGAACGTGTATTTCCTGAATCTCGTCGATGAAACGGATCTGTTCACCCTTCTTGAGGACGGAAAGAACGGAACAGCCCAGACGTGTACCTGCAAGACGAAGTGTGAGGTTGGAGACGTTGATACAGACTGTCCCGTGTGCAGATACAGTATAAAGGACTGCAAGGGAACAGAAAAGAAAACGGTAGAGAAGACTCCGGATACGTCGGCAAACACACAGACCCAGCAGGCATCAGCCGAGCAGACCGATAAGAAGAACTCATCCATCGGCATTTATGTCGTCATCGGAGCTGTGATCATAGCAGGGGGATTCGCGATCTACTGGTTCAAGTTCCGGAACAAAAAACAGGATGTAAAAGGCATCTCTGATCCGGACGATTATGACGGAGAAGATGAAGACGATGAGAAAGAAACAGAAGGAGATGACTGACCATGTCCAGACTCGTAATAACCGAAAAGCCGTCGGTCGGGAAAGCCATAGCGGCCGTAATAGGAGCTGACAGAAAGCAGAACGGATATCTTGAGGGAAACGGATATATCGTATCCTGGTGCTTCGGCCATCTGGCTGAGCTTGCATCCGCCGACGTGTATGATGAAAAGTACTCGAAATGGGTCCTCAAGGATCTGCCTATCATCCCGGATTCGTGGCACTATACCATAGGCAGGGACAAGGATAAGCAGTTCTTCCTGCTGAAGAATCTCATGTCACGCTATGACGTGGAAGAAATCATCAATGCGTGCGATGCCGGGCGGGAAGGTGAACTCATATTCCGTACGGTATACAACCTGGCCAAATGCACCAAGCCGATGAAGCGACTCTGGATCTCCTCTATGGAGGACAGGGCGATAATCGACGGATTCAATGACCTGAGAGACGGTAGGGAATATGATGACCTTTATGCGTCAGCGCTCTGCCGCAGCAAGGCGGACTGGCTCGTTGGCATCAATGCTACCCGACTGTTCAGCGTTATCTACCACAGGACGCTCAATGTGGGTCGTGTGGTATCGCCTACGCTTGCCCTCATAGTCCAGCGTGAGGCTGAAATATCGGCGTTTACCCCGGAGACCTATTACACCGTTGAAGCAGCGCTTGACGGTTTCACGGCATCCACGGATCATATTCAGGAAAAAGCCAAGGCTGACAGCATATGTGAAAAATGTGCAGGCCAGTCGATGGTAGTTAAATCCGTGGAAAGAAAAGAGAAGACAGA
>CACZSC010000311.1 GCA_902783755.1 uncultured Ruminococcus sp.
ATAATCAGCGGGCTGAAAGATATACTGTCCGACCTGGAGAACGGTTCACTTCAGATCGATCCTGAAGCCGAGGACATCCACATGTTCATCGAGCAGGTGCTGACTGAAAGGATCGGAGACGCCGGTAAGAAACTCCATACAGCAAGGAGCCGCAACGACCAGGTGGCGCTGGATATAAGGCTGTATCTGTCGAAAGAGATCGAAGCCGTCGCTTCGCTGATAGAGGGGCTTATAAAGACCATAGCTGACATAGCTGAAGTGAACACTGACACCGTGATGCCGGGCTACACACACCTCCAGCGCGCCCAGCCCGTAACTTTTGCCCACTATATCCTGGCATACGCCTTCATGTTCATGCGGGACTACGACCGTCTCACGGAGACCGAAAACAGGACTCGCATATCCCCTCTGGGATCCGGAGCACTTGCCACGACCACATATCCCATAAACAGGCAGATGGTAGCCGATTCCCTGGGATTCGACGGGATAACGCAGAACTCCATCGACGGCGTATCTGACAGGGATTTTCTAATTGAGTTCGCCTTCGATCTCTCGCTCATCATGATGCATCTGTCCCGGTTCTCGGAGGAGGTAATACTCTGGTCCTCTTCAGAGTTCTCATACATAGAGCTTGATGACGCATACTCCACCGGCTCGTCAATAATGCCCCAGAAAAAGAACCCGGACATAGCCGAGCTCGTAAGGGGCAAGACCGCGAGGATCTACGGAGACCTGAACACGCTGCTCGTCATGATGAAGGGACTTCCCCTCGCATACAACAAGGATATGCAGGAAGACAAGGAAGCCATCTTCGATGCCGTTGACAACAGCAAGATGTGCCTGGAGCTCTTCACATCAATGATAGGGACGATGAAAGTCAACGCCGGCAGGATGAGAAAAGCTGCCGCTTCAGGTTTCATAAACGCAACGGACTGCGCAGACTATCTCGTAAAGAAAGGAATGCCTTTCCGCGACGCCTACAAAGTGAGCGGAAAACTCGTATCATACTGTATCGGAAAGCAGACGGACTTCGAGCTGCTCTCGCTGGAGGAATACAGGCAGTTTTCCGAGCTGTTCGATTCGGACGTATACGACGCCGTCAATCTCGACAACTGCGTGAGCAGGAGGAACGTTCCCGGCGGGCCGTCAAAAGCGTCCGTTGAAAACCAGCTGAAGCTTGTAAAAGAGTTTCTCGGAAACGAATAAAGAAAATCAGCACTGAATTGCAGACTTTGCATTCAGTGCTTGTTTCTTTTTCCCGACAAAAATGGTAGAATATAGTCAGAATGAGATTCATCAGAAAACGACCTGATTTCCGGAGGATAAAATATGTCATTCAGAAAAGCAGAATGGATCTGGCTCGATTCCGAGCCCGCGATGGACGAGCATGCCGAATTCGCAGACACACTTATCAGGAAAGAAAACGAAAGATATACCCTTGACATTTCATGCGATTCCGAATACTCCCTTTTCATAAACGGAAAGCTGGCAGAGTTCGGGCAGTACGCAGATTACCCGCACTATAAGGTATATGACTCCGTCGACATAACAAAGCATCTGAAAGACGGCGAGAATACCATCAGCATCATCGTATGGTTTTACGGCAAGGACTCCAGCACCCATTTTGTCGGAAGGCCTCTTCTTATATATGAGGTCAGCGACGGCTCGGGATCTCCTGTGATCTGGTCATCCTGCGACACGCTCTCAAGGCTCAGTCCCGAGTATCTCCAGCACAGATCCATAGAGATATCGGGGCAGCTTGGCTTCACTTTCGGAAAGCGGGTTGGATTCGCCGCAGATGCCGATCCATTCAGGAAGAGCCGCGTCATAAACGGGCTTAAAGTCCCCGGACACATACGCCCGGTAAAAAAGCTGGAGCTGAAGGAAAGAGTTAAGGCCCGCGTGTGCTCCCAGGGCGCGTTCGCTTATACATGCGACCGCGGCACGGGGATCGACATGCAGCATGCCAACTTTTCTTTCATGTTCATCCAGATGCTTGACGGCAAATGTCCCTTCAATCCGAAACTGCCTAAAGATGAGCCCATAAGGATGCACAACACTCTCTCCGGTTCTGAAGGCATATACTTCATAGTGGATCTTGAGAAGGAAAGCTCGGGATTCGTCGAATTTGAGATAGAGCTCCCTCAGGACGCGAAAGTTGACATAGGATGGGGCGAACATCTCAGCGACGGGAGATGCAGGACAGCTGCAGTCAATTTCTCATGCACCTTCGATGTCGCAAAAGGCAGGCACGTCTGCACAGACACCTTCAGGAGGCTCGGCTGCAGGTATATACAGTTCTTCGTCCATTCGAACGACGTGACGGTATACTACGCAGGCCTCAGGCCCACAGTATATCCGCTCGAAGTGAAAAAGCCGGATTCGGGAAACCTTCTCAGGGACACCATATACGAAGTCTGCGAGAACACCCTCATCAACTGCATGCATGAGCATTACGAGGACTGTCCATCAAGGGAACAGGCCATGTATACCCTCGACTCCAGGAACCAGATGCTTTGCGGATACTACTGCTTCCGTGAAAAGGAATTTGCCAGGGCATCTCTCAGGCTCATGGCAGAGGGCATCGGGAAAGACGGTCTTCTTGACCTGTGCTTCCCCGCCACCATAGAGGTTACGATACCGTCATATACGCTCGCATATTTCATCCAGATGAGCGAGTACATCGAACATACAGGGGACACGTCACTCGCAGATGAAGTATATGACAGGCTCCTTCTCATGATTAACAACTTCACGGATAAGCTGGATATGTGCGGACTGTTCCCCAACCTCCCGTCGAGCAGCCGTATCTGGAATTTCTATGAATGGCAGCCGACCCTCATGGGAGAGGCCGACGGCCGGACGATGAAAGCTAAATATGACTCTCCCCTCAATGCCTATCTGTCACTTGCGCTGAAGTCGATGTGCCTGATCTCCGGTGCACTGGGCAGGGTCTCCGATGCCGAGCACTATTCAGCAGTCCGCAGCAGGATCAATTCATCACTTGCCGAATACTTCTACGACAAAGAAAAGGGGCTGTTCTTCACCCGCGAGGGAGACGACCGTGAAAGATACAGCGTCCTGACGAACGCCCTGTGTTTCCTTGCGCTGGATGGCGAAATACCAGACGGCAGCAACGTCATCCGGATCATAGCCGCGGACGGGAGCGACGGGCTGGATATCGAAGTCATCCCATCCACTCTCAGCATGCTGAGCTTCAGATACGATTCCCTTCTCACCAGCGACCGTGAAAAATTCAAAGATCTGATCCTTGATGAGATCGACAGGAATTACCTCCACATGCTGAGGAACAACGCCACCTCATTCTGGGAGACCATAATGGGCGACAACGACATAATAGGCGTATGCGGAAGTCTCTGCCACGGCTGGTCCGCACTTCCGATCTACTACTACGAGAAACTCTGTGACAGGATATAACGGTTAGGAGGATGCCGGTCAATTACCCGCCGCCTGTAGAGGCGGGGGCTTGGGAATCGTAAGATACGGTTCTTCAGGTCCGGGTTGACTACCCTCAGTGGCAGAAGCA
>CACZSC010000312.1 GCA_902783755.1 uncultured Ruminococcus sp.
CATAGGGATTGAGGAGCAGGTCTCTTATGGAGACTATACCGACAAGCTGCTTTTTGTCGGTGACGTAGCAGACGCTGATGGTCTCTTTGTCTTCACCCTCTTTTCTGATCTTATCGAAGGCTTCCTTGACCGTCATATTCCTGTTGAGGTCGATGTACTCGATGGTCATGATCGACCCGGCGGAATCCTCCGGATAATTCAGTATGGTATTGATGTTCCTCCTGGTCTCGTTGTCTACGGATTTGAGCATCCTGCTGACCACGTTGGCAGGCATCTCCTCGATGACGTCGACCATATCGTCGACGAACATCTCGTCCATGATCTGATGGAGCTCCTTATCGGTGAAGGCCTTTATGAGAGTCTCCTGCATGTCGGGGTTCATTTCGATGAAACTGTCAGCGGCGAGATCCTTGGGAAGGACCCTGAACATCCTCGGGAGATCCTCTTCCTTGAGGTCTCCGTCGTCGTAAAGGGATTCCATCATTTCCGCGATGTCTGCGGGCTCAAGGGTATCCAGCACAGATCGCAGCTTCTTCAGCTGTTTGTTTTCAAGCATCTCAAGAAGCTCCATCCTCAGTTCTTTTTCTTCCATCTGCATACCCTCCTTTCCGGAACAAAACACGCGCTAAAACAACGCTGACTTCTACAGTTCATACGTATAGTGTCCCGCGATGTTATCTCAATTATATATTCTGTTTTTTTTCTCTGCAAGACAAAAACGAAGGCAATGCATTGATATTGAAAGCCCCTTATGTTACCCTAAATCGAAAAGGCAGAAAAACCCGCAGGAAAAAGGATAATGAGCACAAATAGTTTCGGCAATATGCCGCTTGTAAGCATAATAATACCGGTAAGAAACGTATGTCCGTATATAAGGGAATCTCTGGACAGCGTTCTTTGCCAGACATATGAAAAACTCGAGATCCTGCTGATCGACAACGATTCGACCGACGGATCCGAAAACGTCTGCGAAGAATATGCTCTCAGGGATAAAAGGATCAGAAAGGCATACGCCGAGGAGGAAGGCCTGAGCATCGCCCGTAACAAGGGACTCGGAATGGTCAGCGGAGAGTACATCGCCTTCCTCGATTCCGACGATTCATATATGCCAGATATGATAGAAAAGATGCTTGCCGCCGCGAAAAGAGAAAACGCTGACATAACGACCTGCGGCTTCGGAGAATACCGGACCGAAGGCAGGATGGACGAAACTGAACCGGTTCGCTCATACGTTCCCGATAAAGACGAATGCGTTTCCGGAGTACAGGCATTGAATTATCTCCTCGAGGAAAAGGAAAGGCATTTCGTCTGGAACAAGCTGTACAGGTCGGAACTCTGGAAAGATCTCAGTTTTCCCGAAGGACACATATACGAGGATCTCAGCACGGTCTTCGTCCTCTTCGGAAAAGCGGAGCGTGTAGCAAGGATAAGCGAATCCCTCGTAAGGTACAGGCACAGGAAAGGCAGCATAACCCAGACCTGCAGTCCAAGGCATATCCATGACCACTTCAGAGCTCTCAGCATGTTCGACCGCTATATCAGGGATTCCTTTCCGGATGAGATTTCCGAGAAAAAAATGTTCGAAAACTGTGAAAACAGACTTCGCTCGATGATAATAGAATACTCAAAGCTCATGACCGCAGGCGGGAAAACGGACATGGAGTCCTGCAATGCGCTGAAAGAAGAAATACAGGTATTCAGAAGGAATTTAAAAAACCGCTCCCTGAAAACGAGAGCGGCCATCGGCTTGTTCATGATATCTCCTAAACTGCTGTGCGCAGTAAGAAGGATCCTCGGAAAAGACTAATACTTATACTTTCCTCCTCCGATGAACTCTCTTAAAAGAGAATCGGCTGCGAGAAGGTCGGGAGACACGTCTTCGAACAATTCGAAGGCGGGCATTATGGACTGGAGTTCTTCATATCTCGGGATATCATCCGGCATGTTCATAAAGAGCTCTGTAGCCGTATTGTTGAGCACGGGTATCTCATAGGGGAAGGACGAATCGAACTGAAGGTCCGCCTTGTTCTTGAACGGAGATATATACAGTTTCTCCCCTCTCCTTATATTGTCCCATTGGGCCAGAGTATCTGCGGCATGAGCGCCTCTGAAAAGAAAGTCTCTGACGACTCTTCTCATGAGCCTGATCCAGGTCCCCTTGAATACAGTTCTTCCGTCGAAGTCCACCACGTTGCTTCTTGCGCTTATGTATAGTTTGAAAGCCTCCGGATGCACCGACGTTATGTCGTCGTTGAGCGCATGTATACCTTCGAACACGGCGACCTCGTTTTCCCTGAGCCTCAGCGTCGCGTTCATTCTCAGATTTCTTCTCTGATGGACGAAATCATACTTCGGTATCACTATCTCATGACCCTCTGAAAGCCTGCTGAAATGTCTGTTCAGAAGATCCATATCGAGGCACAGAGGCGACTCGAGATCGTAGGCTCCCGTCTCAGTCCTGGGCGTATTCTCGGGCGTCACATCCTTGAAATAGTTATCCATGGATATGCTGTGGGTCTTTATCCCCCTTCCCTCAAGTATCTCGCAGATCTTCATGGCGGTAGTCGTTTTCCCGCTGCCCGAAGGTCCTGACAGAAGAACTATCGGGCTGTTCGGAAGGTTCTCCTCGATCATGTCTGCGGCATTCTGAAGTTTTTTGTCGAATAAAGCGTCGCACTCCGCGATAAATCCCGCAGCATCTTTTCTGCAGCGTTCGTTTATCTCTTTGAGGTAATAAGGCATAACGGCCTCCTTTCAAACCTGTGTGGATTTCATTGTAACATGAAAAAAAGAAGACAAAAAGTCCTCTTTTTTCGATGTGTGGTGAAGGCGGCGAGAATCGAACTCGCGTCCGAAAGCAAATCCACAGAGTTTTCTCCGAGCGCAGACGGCAGTTCATGTTTCGGATATTTCAAGGCCCACCGACGCGACTTGAAACATCCTATCCCGTTAGCCCTCCCCTATACCGGGAACTTTAAGGAAGGTTTCCTGCATAGTCGACGCCGGGATCCGCCCCTGCAGGTGAAGACGGTCCGACGCGCGTGCGCTTAATTAAGCGGCAAATGCGAAGTTGTTGTTTGTTTTATCGTTTCTTTTTAACGGGTCCTTTTTAACGCAGACCGAACCAACTGCGGCTCGCTTACCCGGCTTCACTACCCCCGTCGAAACCTTTACGCCCCCACGGTATGAGCCTTAAGCTTTTTTATTATATCATCCTTTATCCTGCGATGAAAGTGAACTGCAGGTTCAGAGATCTATCTTTCCTTCATTTTTCTGTCGATATCCCTCTTTGCGTCGCGTTTTGCGATATCGTCTCTCTTGTCGTAGAGTTTCTTTCCCTTTGCGATGGCAAGAGAGAGCTTGGCTCTTCCGCGGAGAAGATATACTTCGAGAGGAACGAGGGTCAGTCCGTCTTCCGAAACGGCCTGGTCGAGTTTTCTTATCTCCTTTTTGTGAAGAAGAAGCTTCTTGGGCCTCAAGGGGTCCGAATTGTATCTGTTGCCCTGGGAATACGGACTAATATGCATATTGTACACGAAAACCTCTCCGTTCTGGACCTTGGCGAAGGAATCCTTGAGATTCACTTCTCCCGCCCTTACGGATTTGATCTCCGTGCCTGTCAGTTCGAGTCCGGCTTCGAAAACCTCCTCGATGAAATAGTCATGACGGGCTTTTTTGTTGTTGGATACGATCTTCTTTTCCATCTATTCTATCTTTCCGAATTTCTCCAACGGGAACAGCCTTAAAACCACCTTGCCCTTCACTGCGGTCTCGCTGATCATACCTACCGAAGGATCTCTGCTGTCTCTCGATACGAGCCTGTTGTCGCCCATGCAGTAAAGATATCCCTGGGGTACCGTGGTCTGCGGTACCTCTCCGTTGGTATATCCGTCCTTGAGATAGGGTTCTTCTATCGCTTCTCCGTTGACGTATACTTTTCCGCCGTTTATGGATACGGTGTCACCGCCTATGGCTATGATCCTTTTTACGAGAAGCTTGTTCATGCCCTTATCGCCGTAAGGTATATTGCTCTGAAATACTATGACGTCCCCTCTTTCGCAGTCACCGAATATCTTGTATGCCTTCTTGCTCACTATGAGGTAATCGTCTTCTATGAGGGTGTTCTCCATCGAAGATTCCTTTACCACCGTAGGCATTATGAACTGCAGCACAAGAAATGCGATCAGTACGGCGAATATTGCATCTTTTATCCATTCTTTCAGGTTTTCGTTCATTTCAGTATCTCTTTTCCAAGAAGTTCTGTCTGTATCTCTTTCCACACCTTCGGCAGCGGGGCTTCGCAGTCCACGTCTCCGATAACGATCCTGTGCGCATGAAGAGCCTGAGTAGTGCGTCCCAGAGCCCAGTCTCCTCTGCCCGACACTTCTTTCCCGCCGTACTTGGTGTCTCCCACGAGCGGATGTCCTATCGACGCGAGATGAGCTCTTATCTGGTGGCTCCGGCCTGTTATGAGTTCGACTTCCACCAGGCTGTATCTTCCGTCCGTGGAAAAGGCCATGGGTCTTACGACTGTCTCTATGTATTTACCTCTTTCATCGCTTTCGGGAAGGACCTTTGCGATGTTTTTCACCTCGTCTTTGAGCAGCCTGCCCTTAAGACGCATCTCCTTATCCAATCTGCCGTGTACGAAGGTATAGTAGAACTTACGTACCTTTTCGCTCTTTTCCTCTTTGAAGAGAGCGGAAAGCCTTCTTAGGCTTTCAGCGTTCTTTCCGAATACCACGGCGCCGGTGGTATTCCTGTCCAGCCTGTGCACGGGACTCGGTACGAAGGTCTTTTCAGATCCGGGATCGTATTCTCCCTTTTCTATGAGATAGTCAGTGACCTGGTTCGCCAGAGTGTTCTTCTTCTCGCTTTTATCTCCGTGGACCAGCAAACCGAAAGGTTTGTTCACGATTATCATATCATCATCCTCGTAAAGAACAATGAACTGCTTCTTCACCCTCACGGAAGACTCCTTCCTTCTGGTCCAGTTCTCGAGGTCCTCATCGGATGCATATATGGCGAGAGTATCCCCTTCGCAGAGCATACAGTCTTCGCTGACCCTTTTGCCGTTGAGTTTGAGGTCCTTCCTGACTGTCCTGTATATGACCGACAGAGGAGCATTCCTCAGATACTTTCTGAGAAAGCGGTCGAGCCTCTGCCCTGCGTCGTTGCTTTCGATGGTTATCACTCTCATAGCGTATTATTATATCACTAAATCCCGCTATCTTCATTAAAAAACTCCCCGTTTTCGGACGGGGAGCGGAATACGCATTCTGCACGTAAACGTCTACTTCTTTCCCGTGATGATGTTGATGATATCCGCCCTGGTGGAACCTGCAGGCAGAGTGAAGGTGCCGATCTGGATGTAGTAGTCGGCTCCCATGGATATGCCCTTGTTCCAGAGCAGGTTGTAGAATGTGAAATAGTCGTCGTCCGTAAACCCGTAGGCAGAGGAGACGTATCTTATGGCTTCGGAATACCCTGCTCCCGCAGGTATGGCTACAGCTACCTGCTTGGGACTCTTGAAGTTCTCGTCTATCACAAGAGGCTCATCCTCCTGCTCTTTGCCTTCCTGGCTGTCCGGGTCGATTTCTCCCGTCTCGTTGTAGTCGGGCTTGTCTATTGGATCG
>CACZSC010000313.1 GCA_902783755.1 uncultured Ruminococcus sp.
AAAGGTGTCATTCAACACTCTCAGGATATATGTATCAGAGCACGGTGACGATGCCGCAGCAGACGGAACGGAATCAGCTCCTTTCGCGACCATTGCCGCTGCCAGGGATTTCGTAAGGGGGATCGACAAAAGCCTTTACGGAGGCATAGACGTAGCGATTCTCAGCGGTGAGTATATCTTGACCGAAGCTGTGGAATTCGGCGCGGGGGACAGCGGAACAGAAGGTTGCGTCATCAGGTATATCGGGGAAGACGGAGCTTCGATCGTGGGCGGTATCGCTCTCCGCGCTTCCGATTTTTCGGCCTGCGAAGGGGATCTCGTCAGCTACTTCCCGGAGGAAGCCAGAGCGCACATCGTGATGATCGACCTTGAGGGATACGGCATAACCGACGAGCTTATCGAACAGGCTCTTTCAGGCTCAAACTTCAGGTCCCGGGCGCCTTTCCTTTCAGCGGACGGCGAGAGAGAGAACATAGCAAGATTCCCGGACGACGACTGGATCAACTTTGAGGACGGTGTAGCCGTAGGCTTTGACGGAGAAACGATCACTACCTTCACCAATGCCACGAACGCTGATTACTACCTGATAAAATACGGCGAACAGTACTTTGACAAGGTCAGCTCATGGACCTCAACGAACAAGAAATTCGTCAGGGCAAGATGGACCAGGCTCTGGTGCCCTGATGACTCATATGTGATGGAGATCTCCCATGAGAAGGACGAGATGAAAGTCAAGTTCGCGGGAGGCTACGAGCCCACACCGGGCATGGTATTCTACTGGTACAACGTTCCAGAGGAGCTGGATGTTCCGGGGGAATACATGTACGACGGCAGCGAGCTTTACTATTATCCCCGCGACAACTTTGATTCAGCTGTCCTTACAGTGCCCGTATCGAAGGGTATCTTCAAACTTGACGGAGCTGACCATATCCACTTCGAAAACCTGATCCTCACCTCATGTCTCGGACATGCCGTCAATTGCAGCGACGTAACGGACGTAAGGATAGCGGACTGCGATATCTCGGCAACCGGTGATTCCGGCATATTCCTCAAAGGTGAGAACTTCGATATCGATATCAGCGGCAACTATATCCACAATATCGGTGACAACGGGATCAAGGCCGAATTCGGTTCATATTATCCGATCACTGACAGCAACTCGATCATTTACAACAACATGGTCAGGGACGTCGCTGTCACGGGCGCGTACGGATACTGCATCACCATGAGCGGTATCGGTTACACCGTTTCCCACAATGTCGCGTATGATTCCAATTTCAAGGGGATACATGTCGCATCCGGCATAAATGCCATCGTCGAGTACAATGAGATATTCGGCGTGTGCAAGCTCGCTGAGGACGTTGGAGTCCTCTCGGGAGACTGCCGTGTAAACGCGAACCTAATCGTGAGATATAACTACGTACATGATTCCGGTCCTGAAGGCACTCCCGCCAAAGTGGCCGAGGTCAACCCTGATTATGTGTATTTCCCCATCGTGGGCATATACTATGACGGCATGTCAAGTTATTTCACCACATACGGTAACGTGGTGCAGGCGATAGACGGCGGAGGCATCCTGCTGAATGCCGGGCGCGGCAATGTGCTCACCGGGAACCTTGTCATCGACGTGGCATATTCGTATATAGACGCTTCTGATTTCGGATACGGATCCAATATTAAAGAAGACGGAACGTACAAAAAGATGTCCAGGAAATACGAAGACTACGTTTATTCCGAAGAATACGAGGCCATCAACCCTGAACCGGCGCAGCTGATAACGAATTCGGCTGATGCTGACACGGATGACCCGTTGTTCTATCACGCCCCGGCCAATGTGGTGGTAAAGAACAACTGGTGCCATCTGAACAAGGCCAACAGAAAGGGAGCATGGGCAGGCTGGGGCGGAGCTGCGTATGGTATCGACAGTTATGTGTATAAGTATGCACACAGCCTTGATGACATTGATGTTCCGCAGGGAAGCCGTATCAATTCCAATATGTCAACGTACAGCAGCCGCAGGGAATCGGTGGATCTGGAAAAACTTATCACCGAGACCGCGGCAGGTGTCATAGAGATAACATGGGAACAGTTCAAAGAGATCGGCATAGTCAGAAATGACTGGCATCTCGATATACCGGTCGTCGGATACAATGCCCAGTAAAGTAAGGAAATAACAAAAATGGCTGCAGCGATGCAGCCATTTTGAGTTTTATAAAGCTTCCTATTTGCTTATGAGGTCGCTGAGGCGCTTTCCGTAGAAGAAATCATGGGTCATCTTGTCGAACTCAGCCCACAGGGGAAGCGTCTGGCAGTTTTTGGCCCTGGGGCAGGGAACGGCTCCCTCGGCCAGACAGGCGACAGATGCCATGGAGCCTTCCATGAGCTCGATGATCTCGCCTATGGTGTATTCCTCCGGCTTTCTCAGGAGCTTGTATCCGCCTCCCTTGCCGCTGGCTCCCACAAGGAGCCCTCCGGATACCATGTCCTTTACTATTATTTCCAGATATTTTTTTGAGATCTCCTGCCT
>CACZSC010000314.1 GCA_902783755.1 uncultured Ruminococcus sp.
AAGGCAGAAGATAAGAAGGAAGAGAATAAGGCCGGGGATAAGAAAGACGAGAAGCGTAAGAGGGTCGATCTGCTGGGCGAAGACAAGAAGGAGAAGGATGACAAGAAGAAAGAGAAGGACGACAAGAAGAAAGTAAAGAATCCGGAAGCTCCGAAAAAAGAGGATCCGAAAAAGGAAGATGAGAAGGAGCCCCTTCAGAAAAACGGACCCCGTAAAGATTAAAAAAATGACAGAATAAACTTTATGTGGTATAATAATATGGTTGTGTGAGGAGCACAACCACATTATTTTGGAGAAGAACAATTGCGGGAGATCGTAGAGAAGGTCATAAACGGCGAATATGATTTTTCGGCTAATGTTAAGCCTCTTGTTTTTTCGGTGGAGCAGATAGTTGTGGATGTGCTTCCCGGACAGGTGACTTACGGTTCTTTTTATGTGATATGTGAAGACGGCGAAGCAAAAGGCTATGTCTATTCCAGGGATCTGAGGCTAAGGATAAGGGAAGAGAATTTTGAGGGAAGGCAGCCTGAGATCCTTTATGAGATGGATTCCACCGGACTTAATGCAGGAGAAGTGCATACCGGCGTACTTGATATAGTTTCCGATCACGGAGAATATGAGCTTCCGTTTACCATGCGTGTACTGGGGGATACACCCTACAGTTCCATGGGTGAAGTAAGGAACCTCTTTCATTTTGCCAATCTGGCAAAGGCTGACTGGGATGAAGCCCAGGAGCTGTTTTATTCCGAACAGTTCAAGAAGATATTGGAGGGACAGGATCCCGAAGTGAGGACCGCATATCGCGGCTACAGGTCGGTATACAACAATCCGAGAAACATGGAAAGCTTTCTGGAGATCACAAGAAAGAAAGTGGTCCCGGTCTATACTTCCGATGTAAAGGAAATCTCTCTTGAATACCGCGGCGAACTTAAGAACATAGATATTAAGCTTAAGAGGGAAGGCTGGGGATATACCTGTCTGTATGTGTACAGCACCGATGATTTTGCCATTCCCGATCATGATGTGATAACCGATGCCGACTTTGAAGGCAATACCACCACGCTGCACATTGATGTTGATACCTCGCTGCTGGTAAGAGGTGTCAATGAGGCTGAGATAGTCATCTATGACAGAAACGGACGTATAGAGATACCCCTTAAGATAAACTGTCCGGTAAGCCATTATGAGGATGAGGACAGGAAGCGCCTTAAGAAGCTGATGGACAGGTATCTTGCATTCAGGACCGGAAGACTTTCGAGAGCTGACTTTGCGGGACAGTGTGAAGGGCTGCTCTCCGAGGTGCTTTCAAAAGATCCGGACCGTATAGAATACAGATTATACCAGGTACAGCTGCTGCTGACGCAGAAGCGTCTGACAGAAGGAAAAACCATCTGCGACCGCATAGGCGTGCTGATGGAAGAGCGGGAATGCAGCATCGAGATGCGGGCTTATCATCTGTATCTGAAGAGCCTCTGTGAGAATGATGCCGACAAGACCGATGAATATGCGGATCAGATAGAAAAGTGGTTCCGTGACGACGAGTCGAACTGGAGACTGGCATGGCTCATGATGTATATGGATGAGAGCTATTCCCAGAGTGACAAGAAGAAATGGAAACTGCTTAAAGAACAGTATGGATACGGAAACACGAGTCCGCTGCTCTATATAGAAGCCCTGCATCTGCTGGCGGCTAATGCGCGGCTTATGGAAGAGACCGGAGATTACGAAAGAGCAATATATACCTTTGCGATGCGAAGGGGACTTGTAGATGCGCAGCTTCGCGGACGTTTTACCCTGCTGGCAGGCGAGGAACGCGGTTATTCCAACGAACTGTTTGAACTTCTGAAATTCTCCTACGAGCAGGAAGCCAATCCGGTGATACTGGAATCCATCTGCAAGCTGCTGATAAAAGGAAACTGCATAGGGAAGGAATATTTTGAATGGTATGCGGCGGCTGTAAAAGCAGAGATAAGGATGCCCAGGCTGTACGAATACTACATCATGTCCGTGGATCCGGAATATACGGGAATGCTGCCGAGACTGGTGCTGATGTATTTTGCTTACCGTTCGGGACTGGACGCTACAAGGAATGCCTTTCTTTATTCAAACGTTTTAAGGCATAAGGATGATTATCAGGAACTGTATGATCAGTACCTGCCTGCTATAGAAGAATTCACCAGGGAACAGGTGATAAAGAGGAATCTCAATGACCACCTGGCTTATCTTTACAGCGAACTTCTCAGCAAAAACGGCATGGACAGTGAGTTCGCGGAAGCCATGGCCGAGCTTTTATATGTTGAGAAGATCCATGTTTCGGATGACAGCTTTACTTCGGTTATAGTTGTTTACGAGCATTTAAGAAGCGAGCAGGTTTATCCCGTATATAACGGTGAGACCTATGTGTCGCTTTACGGCAACAAATACAGCATCCTGCTGGAGACCGTTGACGGAGAACGTTTCGGAAACGAGGAGTTCTACACCAGGACCAAGATGATAAAAGGCGGCGGAGCCAAACCGGATCTGCTGCACCCTATACTCGGAGTATTTCTCTCAAAGGCGGAGGAAGGCAGTGACAATCCTTCCATCACGGCGGAAAACGAGCCCATCTTCTCCTGGCTTTCGGTCCAGGATGATCTGACCGATGAATACCGTCTCAGGATCAAACTTGCGCTGCTGGAGTATTACTTTGATAATGACAGGGTTGCCGAGACCGATGAGATACTCTCGGGTCTGGAGCCTGAGCTGATGACCGCCGCAGACCGTGAGCAGTGTGTCAGGATAATGGTGGCTTCGGGCATGTACGACCAGGCCTTTGACTGGATAAAGAGATGCGGTATAGAAGGCAGAGACATAAAGATACAGGTGCGGCTCTGTGACCGTATACTTGCAAGAAGCGATCAGGAATATGCGATAGAACTGCTGAAGATCTGTGAAGGCATATTATTATCCGGTAAATATGACGGAGATATACTCAACTATCTTATAAGGTATTCAAGAGCGGGGATCAAGGGACTCAAAGAACTCTGGCGTGCGGCAGTCGCCTTTGATCTGCCTTCGGTGGAACTGCTGTCCCGCATGATGAGACAGATACTCTACACCGGGACCTATGTGCCGGAGATCGGAGATATTTATCAGGAAGCCGTCAAAGGCGGTATACCTCATGATCTCGACAAGGCGTATCTTTGCATGCTCTCATATCAGTACCTGATAGAGGGCAGAGCCCTTGATGAAAACATTTTTGACAGAGTTTCATATATCCACAGACTCGGCGAGGAAATCTCTCCCGTATGCATACTTGCATATCTTTTGGTGGCTTCGAAACGTTTTGAAAAAGGACTGGCCGAAGATGAACTGGCAGAAGTAGGGGAATTTCTTGATATGATGCATGACAGGGATGTATTCCTGCCGTATTTCATGGAATTCTCATCCATGAGAGCGTATCTGAAGATCTTTGAGGGATGGAGTTATATAGAGTACAAAGGAAATCCGGAGTCGAAGGTCGTGCTCCATTATGTTTTTGAACGTGAGGACGGCGGTCAGGGAGAGTATCTGAGTGAAGAGATGACGCATATCTACGGCGGCATATTTGTTAAATCCTTCCTGCTCTTCTACGGTGAAAAGATCAGATATTACATTACCGAGGAAGACGGACGTCAGGAGAACCTGACCAAATCAAGTGTGCTTGAGTGCGCAGATCCCCAT
>CACZSC010000315.1 GCA_902783755.1 uncultured Ruminococcus sp.
AGGTCAACAGCTTCGAGGATTACCTCAGCATGCTGGAGCGCGTGACGGACATCACGGGCAGAAAGGACCTTTCCGAGCAGAACGGCCTCGACGTTCAGAAGAAGATCACCGAGATCTGCGACGCCGCGAAGGCATACACCGATGAGAACGGGTCCCCCACTGTGCTCTTCATCAGGGCCGCGGCCTCCGGAGTCCATGTCAAGGGCAGCAAGGGCACAGTGCTGGGAGTGATGCTCAAGGACCTCTCCTGCGTGAACATCGCCGACGGCAGCGACCTTCTCGAGAACCTCTCCATAGAGATAATCATCAGAGAGGATCCCGAATACATCTTCATCGTACAGCAGGGAAAGGATGACGAGGGCACCCAGAAGACCCTCAGTGAGGAACTCACCGGCAATCCCGCCTGGGCGGGCCTCACCGCCGTGAAGGAAGGCAGGGTCTACTTCATGGACAGATATCTGTACCATTTCAAGCCCAACAGCCGCTGGGCGGACTCTTACCAGGGCCTTTACGACATACTGTATCCCGCGAAGGACTGAGAAAGAAGGAACATAAGACACCCGGAGGCAGCCCTCCGGATGAAAAAAGAGCCAAATGAAAGCCAATCTCACTGACAGCAGAAAAAAGTTATATATTCTCATTGCGGCACTGTTCATGCTCGTCTCGGCGGTACTGAACCTCTGCATGGGGGCCTCGGGGCTGAGGCTCTCGGAACTGTGGGAAGCCCTGGTGGGAGGACCCGGCGGGACCGTGGCGGCCAGGATCCTCTGGTACGTGCGCTTCCCCCGCACCTTCGCCTGCCTTCTCGCGGGCAGCGCCCTGGCGGTATCCGGCGCCGTGATCCAGAAGGTGCTGGCGAACCAGCTGGCATCCCCCAGCATCATAGGCGTCAATGCCGGAGCGGGCCTCGCGGTCACCGTATGCTGCGCCATGGGCATCTATTACGCCTGGGCCATAGCGGGCTTTTCCTTCCTCGGGGCCATGATCGCCACCTTCATGGTGGTCATCACCGGCCGAAAGAGCGGGGCTTCCCGCACCACGGTCATCCTGGGGGGAGTAGCCGTCAGCGCCTGTCTAAACGCCATGACTGAGGCCATCAAGACCATCGTGCCCAACGCGGCCACGGCGAGCCAGGACTTTCGCGTCGGAGGCTTTTCCAGCGTGGACCAGGCCAGGCTCCTGCCTGCGTCCATCCTGATAATCGGGGGGATACTGGTGGTACTGACCCTGGCCAACGACCTGGACGTGCTCTCCCTGGGAGACGACACGGCCGGAGCCCTGGGGCTCAAGGTCTCGCTTTTCAGAAACTCGATGCTCACAGTGGCGGCTCTCTTGGCGGGCGCCAGCGTAAGCTTCGCCGGCATCCTGGGCTTCGTGGGACTCATCGTCCCCCACATCTCCCGCAACATCGTGGGCAACGACAGCAGCGAGCTGATACCCTTCAGCATCTTCTTCGGAGCGGGATTCGTATCGGCATGCGATCTGATATCGAGACTGATCTTCTCGCCCTATGAACTGCCCACAGGAATACTTATGAGTTTTCTCGGAGGACCATTCTTCGTATGGCTGCTCCTGAACAAGAAGGAGCATTCGAAATGATAGAATTAAAGGATCTGTATGTTTCATATGACGGAGTGGAGACGGTCCACGGAGTGGACTGCAGCTTCCCGGAGGGAAAGATCTCTGTGATCCTGGGACCCAACGGAAGCGGAAAGAGCACCACATTAAAGGCCATCATGAGGCTGGTGCCGGAGATAAAGGGAAAGATCTTCATAGGGGACGAGGACCTGGACGGCCTCTCCCAGAAGGATCTGGCAAAGCGGGTCGCCTACCTCCCCCAGAGCCGCAACGTTCCCGACATAACCGTATCGAAGCTGGTGATGCACGGAAGGTTCCCGTATCTTTCCTACCCCAGGCGCTACAGGAAGGAAGACTACCGCATAGTCAACGAAGCCCTGGACTGGGTGGGCCTGAAGGAGTACTCCGCGAGGAAGCTGGAGAACCTCTCGGGAGGACAGAGGCAGAAGGCGTACCTGGCCATGGCCATGGCCCAGGACACCGCCACCATCATCATGGACGAGCCCACCACCTTCCTGGACATAAAAAACCAGTTCGAGCTTCTGGACCGGGCCAGGATCCTCAGCGACATGGGAAAGACCGTGATCATGATACTGCACGACTTCGAATCCACCCTTCACTACGCCGACCACGTGGTGCTGATGGGAGACGGCGAGGTCAGGGCCTGCGGGTCCGCCTACGACGTGATATCCTCCAGGGA
>CACZSC010000316.1 GCA_902783755.1 uncultured Ruminococcus sp.
ATCTGTTCTCCGGTATCGCGGAAGCGAAACGGGAGTGCTCGAAGCGCAACGCCGCGTTCCGCAGGTACAGGAAGAAGGCTTCCCCTGCGGGAAAGAAGAGGACCCTCGCCGGCTTCTATGACGCCTGGTCAAGACAGACGGCCGGTGATGACAGGACGGCATACGACTTCTTCGTCAGGTTCGAGAACATCTACAGGCACACCGTTTTCCTGGAGCTTAAGGAGATGGGGTTCAGGTTCAGGGATACGGGCGGCGGCATGAAAGGCGTAGCCACTCTGCGGGAGCTTACCGAAGCCGACCTCACCCGTGTCAGGTGGCAGGATGAGAGCAGGTCCCTGCTCTCAGACAATGTCAGGAAATGGGCGGAGTCCGAGGTCATCATCCTCCTTTACAGAGACCGTTCCGTAAAGGTCCTGGGAGGATACTATTGCATGAAGGGCATAGACCGCAGCGTCCCGAGGATCGACTACGCGGCGCTCATAAACGGGAAGTCACACATCGACCTGCATGAGACGGGGATCGTCGAGAAGATGGGAATATGACGTACGGTGAGAGGACAGCGATGTCCTCTTTTCCCTTCCCGTCAGTAGTCCACGAGGTATATCCCTATGGATATCTTCGTAAAGGTACCGATCCTGGACACGTCCTTTATCTTTGCCATAAGGGTCTTTCCGGCATCCATGAGCCTTGCGAATATCACGTCGTCCTTCTCAGGCACGTAGCCGAGCTTCTTCTGTTTTTCCGTATTTATGACTATGGCGTTGGAATCGAATTTGTTGTCCTCCCGGACGAGGAACAGCTTGTCTCCGACTTTTATCTCATCAAGGACGCCCGGGTCGGCGAGATGGGCCGTGCCCGCGACGTAAGAATCGAAAAGGTGTATCTCCTGTATGAGCGGCTTCAGTATCTCACCTATCCCCTGCCTGTCTATGGCGGAGATTATATCGCCGCTCTTGTGTTCTATAAGGTCATTCGACATATATGTGGAGTCCTCCGCTTGCGAGCATCCTCGCGATGACATCCTTCAGTTCCTGAAGGTACTTCCTGTATTCGGCAGTATCGGCCTCGATCTCCTCGATCTTCTTCCGGGCACTTTCCGGATCGTCTATAAGGTATTGCAGGGTGTACGGTTCAGTGTTCGTGATGTCGTATATCTCTTTTTTGACTTCCTCTATCTTTTCCTCTATGTCAGGTATGTCAGCCCTTTCGCCGCTGATGCCGAGATCATCCAGCACCTTCCTGACGAGGACTTCAAGCTCCGCAAGTTCCTTCACGCTGTTGCGGGCGTATGCTATGAGGATCCTCTGCCAGAGCTCCTGGAGCTCGGGCGAGCCGTCCGTGGCCGGGTTGAGATCCGGATGGATCAGCTTCGCCAGCTTCCGGTAGATCTCCTTCGAGCGCTTCGCTTCATAGGGAGTCGACATCCCGGACTCATTAGCCTCTCTGCTTTCCCTTATCATGCGGTTCAGGGTGGCGTAGTATGCGGCCATCTCCCTGTCGAGGAACTCCTGCATGGCCTTCGCGTCCACCTCTCCGCCGTGGTTGAGGGCGTTCTGGTAGTATGATATCGTTTTCTTGCACTTGATGCACTCGAGCTTTATCTCGTAGTTCTCGTTTATATGCTCGCCGAACATCTGCAGATACACGGTCCGGATCTGTACGGTCTCCTTGTTCAGAAGGTCCCGCTCGATGAGCAGGCGCTCATATTCCTCATACTTGCTCTCGCCGGATTTTATAAGATCCATCAGACTACCTCGAAATCATACAGTTCATCGTATCTTGAAGTGACATACTCGCCGTCGAGCTCGGCCTTCTTGAAGAAGTCGTCGATGTCCCTGTACCACCTGTCATCGAAACGTATGGCAAGGCCGCCCTCCTCCTTCACCGACTCGACCTCATGTTCCCCCTCCTCGAAGCGGAACCGGACCTTTGCGGGCTCCGAGAGGACGTGGTACAGGTCGTACAGCCTGATGTATCCTGGATCGAACTCCTTCAGCCTGTATATATCCCCGATCATCCACTTCATGATGTTCAGGTTTCCGAAGAACCTGTCACCCCTTATCCGCTGCGCAAGGAAGTCCCTGGCTTTGTCGTAGAGTTCCAGCGCGCTCTCCGTCTCTCCCTCTTCCGAACGTATCTTCGCCAGTCTCGTGAAGACCTCAGGGAGCGGCTCTTCCAGCCATTCTGCGTTTTTGACCAGCGGGTACAGCTTTTCTATGATGTCCTTGTACTTTTCATAGTCCTTCTCTACGTAGTACCCGTTCCTGTACATGTCGGCCACCTTGTACTTCGCTATGAGATCCCCCATGTCGGCAGCCCTGCTGAAGTACCTGAACGCCTTCTCGTAGTTCTTCTCGCCTGTCCTTCCGTAGTACCAGATGTACCCGAGGTCAGAGATCGCGTATATGTTGTCGTATTCGGCTGCCAGCTCATAGTATTTCAGGGCGAGGTCGAACTGCCTTATCCCGTAGTAGTATCCGCCGAGCTCCACCATGTAGTTGGAATCCTTCGTCTCTTCGATAAGATATTTCATCGCCTCGGTGTAGACGAACCGGTCGTCTTCCGAAGGATTCGTATTCTCACGGTATTTTCTCACTATCTTCCAGGCTTCCTGTACAGTGATGTCCCGTTCTCCAGTGTTACCGTGTCTTAGTATTTATACTTATATTTATATTAAACCAATTTACATTATATCACATCGGGTCCGCGATTTCGACACTCTGACGACGAATTTCATTATTTTTTGTATGCCGGAAAGCGATCAACCCCGTCACCTGAGATGTCCCGCTTCCCTGCTGATTCGCATCAGTGCCCCACGGATTTTTCATGTACCGATTCCGGTGCATATGAAACTGTATCATGTACGCGAAAGGAAGTGAACGCAATGCTTATAGACGATTTCCGCGGCGAGTACTCGTACCTGTCGAATTTCTACAGATCACCCGTCAGGTATCAGGGGCTTGTATACCCCTGCGCAGAAAACGCATTCCAGGCAGCCAAGTGCCCAGACCATGAAGTAAGGATAAGATACACTGTCCAGAACAACCCCGTCAGGGCAAAGATGATGGGAAAGAAGGAAAAGCTCCCGCTGAACTGGGACGGACTGTCAGTGCACGTCATGGAGGACATCCTGCGCATAAAATTCTCTGACCCATCCCTCGCCCGTCTCCTGATCTCCACAGGCGATGCCGATCTCGTGGAGGGCAACAGATGGCACGACAACAAATGGGGAATATGCAGATGCGATAAGTGCAGGAACAAAGAAGCGCAGAACCTTCTCGGCAAGCTCCTCATGAAGATAAGGCAGGAATTTTTTGAGACTCCCCACACCTATATCATGCCGGCCTCGACGGAACGGGACCTTGAGGGATATGTCAGCGAACTCCGCGCCAGGGCCCTCTTCCCGGAACAGTACCGTAACGCGTCGGACGAGGAGCTCAGGTCCATCATGCCCCTCGACCGGGAGTTTTCCCGCACCATAAACTATACGGTCTTCGCCCGGAGCACGGGTGAGGCGCTGTGCCAGGTAAGGGTCCTTCCCTGCCGCAGCATGTCAGGAGAGGAACTCTGCTTCGTCGAGTACTTCACATACACATGCGACTGGTCTGAAGATTATGTGGCTGAAGCGCTGTCAGCGCTGCGTGAGAAGTGCGTCTCGGGTGAAGTCACCGGAAGCCCCTGCAGGGCCGTGAGCGACCCTTCCGGAAGCCATTTCGACGTCATCGCGGGATTGCACGATATTTTTAAGGAAATCAAGCACTGAAGCTAACAAAATTCCTTCCGGTGCGGTCTTATATATACCGTGGGATGCGGATCAATAAAAGATCTGTATATACAAAGAATGAAACGGAGGAGGCCACATGGAAGAATACAGAAAGACAGACTATCTGCTGAGCGGACTCGCAAAGCACAAGTCAGGTGAAGCCGTCAACACCGGAGAGACAAGCGACGATGAGGAAGTCGTGATCCTCTCGACTGAGCTGTGGAAGCTGGATGACGGCATGGAGATCGAGATCTGCATGTGGCTGTACGTCGCCGGCATGGACTATATCCTTGAGCTCTGCGACATTTCAGCGGACAAGAAAGAATTCGAAAGAACCGGGAACACCGGCTTCCCGGAATATCTCGGCTCTCTCGGGCTGCCTCTCGAAAACGTGGAGGACTGCATCGGCAGATGGCATTACTGCGGTCTGCAGAGTACTGAGAAGAATCCGTTCCACAGAGTGCAGTTCAGCAGAGTCTACCGTGAATGGTAAAGTTACTTATACTAAGGAGACCGGCCGGCGGCCCTTGACGGCCCTTATACCGGCGGACTGAAGATATGATATGCGAGAATTGCAATGAAAGACCGGCCCTGTTCATCATCAACGGTGAAGACGGGGACAGCGGTGAAAGGAGAGGCTTCTGCGGGGAATGCGCCCGGGAGCTGGGCATAACCGACGACGAAGTCCTGCGTGCCGGGAAGGAGCCGGACAGGGCGAAGATAGAGGAAGCGGTAAGCCGGTACGACAGGAGATACCTTTCCAGGGGGCCTGAGGAAGACCTTTCCTTCGACAGCATAATAGGCTATTCCTGTGTGAAGAAGGAGCTCGAGAGGATAAGCGACTATCTCAGGGATCCCGTAAGATACGGAAAGCTGGGGGTAAGGGCACCTAGCGGCCTGCTCCTGCACGGGAAGCCCGGCGTTGGCAAGACCCTTATGGCACACTGCCTGATCAGGGCCAGCACCCTGCCTTACCATGTATGCCGCAGGAAAGAGCATGACGACGGTTTTCTGGAAAAGATAAGGAAGACTTTCGCAAAAGCTTCCGGCACGGCGCCCTGCATAGTCTTCCTCGACGATATGGACAAGTTCTCGAACAGTGACCGCAATCACAGGGATGCGGAGGAATACGTCACGTTGCAGTCATGCATTGACGATGTCCGGGGAAAAGGTGTCTTCGTGCTGGCGACCGCGAATGATAAAAATAAGCTTCCCGATTCCCTGCTGCGGCCGGGCCGTTTCGACAGGATAATGGAGATAGATGTCCCACGCGGTGATGACGGTGAAAAGATAATAGCCCATTATCTGAAGAGCAAGAAGTTTGTCAGTGAGTCTGATGCGAAGGCCATGGCAAGGATGACGGCCGGCCGTTCCTGCGCAGAGCTGGAGGCCGTGCTGAACGAAGCCGGTCTGATAGCCGGCTATGAAGGAGCCGGAGAGATAACGATGAGTCACTTTACGCAGGCATGCATGAAGACCATATTCTCTGATTCAGGCTACGACTACGGTGATGAGTATAATCAGTATACTTCTGAAGACCCTATGGACTGTCCGGAGAATCTCCGGGAAACCATATATCATGAAGCCGGACATGTCACCGTGTCGGAGGTGCTCCGCCCCAGGAGCGTCACTATCGCGACCGCACTCTGCAAAAGCCCCCGCCTGGATGGCTATGCGATCATGTACTATGACGGGGACCTTCCAGAAAACGGAGAAAAGATCACATCTGTGATAACAGACCTTGCAGGCATGGCTGCCACTGAACTCAAGTTCGGTATCCGCGGCAGCGGATGCTACTTGGATATGGACAGTGCGTTCGGCACGCTGCGGAGTCTGGTGCTTTACGGAAGTTGCGGCCTTTCCTTGTACAGCTTCGGGCCGATGGATTCAGAAGCACTCAAGGCAAGGCAGGAACAGGCGATCGCGTCCGAGGCAGAGCG
>CACZSC010000317.1 GCA_902783755.1 uncultured Ruminococcus sp.
GGTCGATCTTTACAATTCCGTCTCTTGGATGGAAACTGAGCGTGGTGTAGTACCGCCCGCCTTCCGCAAAGTGAATGGCGAAACTGTTGTACACTTCGGCGGTGTCCGCGGGGCGGACCGTGATTTCCAGATCGATACAGCGGCCTTTTACGCCTTCCAGCCGGGTGTTCCCGTTTACATAGACGTTCCTGTATGCGATCTTGTTGTGACGCAGGGTTTCCAGTTCGCGGATGGGTGACTCATAAAGCCGTCCGTTCCGTATAGAAAGCTCCCGCGGAAGCGTCATCTGTCCAAACCAGGAAGTCGGCTCGATCCGGTAAGCCGGCGCGGTATCCCAGTTCTGCATCCAGGCGATCATGACACGGCGCCCGTCCGGGGTCACTACGGTCTGTGTGGCATAGAAATCGATACCGTAGTCAATGGCCTGGTCGTGCTGGGGGATGAATACCCCGGTTTCTTCATCATAATCTCCGATCAGACAGAGCGTTCCGTTGCCGGTATGATACTCGAAACCTTCCGGAAGCATATCCATGGGACTGGTGAGAAGGACCCATTTATTGCCCAGACGGAAGAATTCCGGACATTCCCACACTTTTCCGAAACGGTCGTTGTTCTGGATAAGAACGGAACCTTTTTCCCAGTGAATGGCATCTTTACTCGAGAAAAGCACGATCCGTCCGTCACGGTCCGGAGAAGCACAGCAGGTTATCATACGGTAAGAACCGTCCTCGGCCTGCCAGACTTTCGGATCCCGGAAATCGTAAAGACTTCCGCCTTCGGGCTGATCTTCAAAGGAAAGGATGGGATTTCCTTCGTATTTCTGGTAATTGACTCCGTCTCCGACAGCGATGCACTGACGCTGGATCTCTTCCTTTGTTCTGCTCGAAGGATCCTCTTTCTGAATCTGAACGCCTGTATAAAAAAGCATATGGCGTCCGTCCGGAAGAACGATCGCAGATCCGGAAAAGCAGCCGTCCTGATCGTAGGGCATATCCGGCACAAGTGCTGCCGGGAGATACTCCCAGTGGAGCAGATCTTTTGAAACTGCATGACCCCAGTGCATGGGGCCCCAGACAGTGTCATACGGATGATACTGGTAAAACAGGTGATACTGTCCTTTATACCAGGAAAAGCCGTTTGGATCGTTCAGCCATCCGACCCGGGAGGACAGATGGAATTTCGGACGCATCTCCGGACGGATCGCTGCGCCTGTTTTTTCTTCGTATTCTCTGACATCTGCCAGCATTTTACTGATTTCCATGTTCATACTCCTGACTCGTTTTTCTGAAGAAACCAGCGGTATCCATAAGGAGGAAGCTCGCCCTTCAGTTCTTTCATGGATTTTCCGGTGAAAAGGTCGATATACTGCTCTGCCTCGTCATCCGGCATGGTCCAGTGGTACTGTGTATATTCGCTGAAATTGAAGTAAGCTCTCAGGTGCTGGTCCATGCCGAGATACCTGAGGACTCCGAGCACGGATTTATTCCCTGTTTCAAGGGTCTCCACACCCGCCTTTCCGGAAAAGATCTCATGGGAAGCCCGAAGCGTTTCCATCTGCCGGAGGCCATTAAAGATCCGCATGGAGACCTCATCCTTTTCGTCCCATTTCTTCCACGGGAATTTCCCTCTGTGAAGGTAACGGGAATCGTCGCTTTTCAGGGCGTCTTCCTTATAGGTGTAGTCATTTTCCTGGGCGATCTCATCGCCGGAATAGATGACGGGGATCCCGCTCTGAATAAAAAGCCAGGCATGGAGCATCAGATCGCAGCGGATGGCTTTTTCCACTTTGGCCTGATCACGCTCATAAAGACCGGCTTCAAGTCCGCACAGAGACGCAGTGGTCCCGCAGAGCCGAGCGTCTCCAAGCCGCGGATCGTTGTTGTAAAGCTCGCCTCTGGCGTCACTTCCGTACCAGTGACCGGTAAGATAATCATTCAGGAACTTTTTGTGAGGAACCTGTTCAATGCCAAAACCGCGCAGCCAGTCATAGTCGAGCCCCCATCCGATATCGTCATGACAGCGGAGATAATTCTGGAACACATATTCCTTCGGAAGCGCCGCGACCTGATCCAGCTGACGTTTCAGAAGACCGACATCGCGGGTCGCCACGGTATTCCATGTGGAGGCCATGGTGGTTACATTATAAAGGATGTGGCATTCGGGTTTCTCGACGGTGCCGAAATAGGGAACGACTTTGGAAGGCTCCATAACGACTTCGCCGAGAAGAAGGACTCCCGGACATACGATTTCACAGATGATCCGCATCATGCGGACGATCGTATGGACCTGCGGAAGATTCCGGCAGTTGGTCCCCAGTTCTTTCCAGATATAGGGGACCGCGTCAAGACGCATCACGTCGATCCCGCGGTTGGCCAGGAAAAGCATGTTTGCGGTCATGTCGTTGAAGACCATGCAGTTTGCGTAATTCAGATCCCACTGATAGGGATAGAAGGTGGTCATGACGATCTGCTGACAGTCATCAAGCCACGTGAAGTTTCCCGGCGCGGTGGTCGGGAAGACTTCCGGCATCGTTTTTTCATAGAGCCTGGGAACATCCCACCGGTCATAGAAATAGTAGCGGGATTTTGCCGCGGCATCCCCCTCTCTGGCGCATTTTGCCCAGACATGCTCTTCACTGGTATGATTCATGACGAAATCCAGCGCGACACTGATCCCTGCTTTATGACAGTCGGCTGTAAGCTGTTCCAGATCCTCCATGGTTCCGAGTTCGGGCTTTACCTTTCGGA
>CACZSC010000318.1 GCA_902783755.1 uncultured Ruminococcus sp.
ATGGGACCTGTTCTATGCTTCGTCCTGAACAGCAGGGTGATGCCATATTTTATCAGACAACGCCCTGACGACCTGAATACCGGATCTGATTCTTACGGAAGGGACGGATCCGCGTGCTGTCCCAAGTGAAACCGTCCAGCGTCAGCCGGATGCCATTCTCCGCAAACAAATTGGCCACATCCTCAAAGAGGACGTAAAGATGACGGGCAAAGAAGCCATCCTCCGAACCCGTGGGCTCCACGAGAAGCCGATTGATTCCCCAGACGCGGATGGGATCATATCCATCGAAAGCGAAGGAAGAAGCATAAGGAGATACATCCTCCCCACGCAGATCACAGGGGGTGGAACCCAGCCAGCTGGAAGCATTGCGCAGGAGACTGTAAAAACAGGTCAGCACCCGGCCGGGAAGGGCAAAACACAACTCATCCAGAAAAGCACCGGATACATCATACGTACTGAAGGACAGAATCCGATTTTCATAGAAAATGACGCTGAAGCCTCCATCCATGGCCCGGGCATCATTGGCCAGGGGACGGAATTTGTACTGAAAGATCGGCCGGCTGCCATATCCGGCAATCATACTCATCCCTCCCCACAAAAAATCATCTCCACTCATAATAACTAAATATGCCGTTGATGTCAACGGCATAATACAAGATATTGTAGAATAAAATTATTAATTTTTTGTAACAAATCAGATAGAGACAACCTCATTCTTCATAGAGAATCGTGAGGTTGACGGACTATTTCCATTCAAGGGGGTAATCCGGAACGGCGTATTCCAGCTTGCGTCCGTTCTCTTTCAGGGTGTTCAGAATGGAATCGATGGTAGAACCTTTGTCAATGACGGTGGGAATGAAGTCATTCCGATCTGTACGGGAGGAGATTCGGATCGGAATGATGCGGAATCCTTTCGAGGTTACTGCGCCATCCTTGACCCGATAACGGATCTGAAAGATATAGGAATTCATGTCGCTGGGCCTGTTATTTCCGGAAAAACAGAAATTGCCCAGTGAATAACAGATGTAGACGCCGTTATACTCTTCAATGGGATTCATACGGTGAGAGTGGTGACCGATGACCAGGTCCGCGCCGCTGTCCACTGCCAGGCGCCCCATTTTGATCTGGTTGGCGGTGGGGGAATAGTCTTTTTCGTTTCCCCAGTGGAAAGAAACGATCACCAGCGGATATTTTTCCTTTGCGGCCCGGATATCCGCGGGAACTTTGTCCCAGAGGGATTCATAGCGGTCGATACAAAGATAGGACAGCATGGCGATCTGAATACCCTTGACCTCATAGATTCCCATCTCTGTCGAGTTGGAATAGACGATGCCTGCATCGCGCAGGGTTTGCTTGGTTTCCTCGTAAACTTCCTCCCCGTGGTCCATGATGTGATTGTTTTCCAGGGAAACGCACTCAATGCCGTTTTCCGAAAGCATGGAAACATAGGAAGGCGGCGCACTGAACAGAAACTGATTGTCTTTTTTGTTCGAGGGCACATAGGTGGACTCGGTGAGCGTCCCTTCGAAATTCACCAGGGTCATGTCATCCGCCAGCAGAACATCCCGGATGTTGCGCATGGTGAAGTTCAGATCTCCACCCTGAGCGTTCAGCTCGTTCTCGAAGATGTTCGTTTTTTTTCGGCTGTCGCCCCCGATCGTGAAATCACCGGTGCAGGAGATGGTCAGCAGAATGGAGCCGTCGCTCTCATAGATGGAAGGAGCGTCGGAAGGAAGCTGCTCCTCCATGATTTCCTCGATGAGAAGATCGTCTTCCTCATAGGTGGTGGATTCGGCGAGGGATGAGGCGGCAATCATACCGATCCAGATGATTGAAAACAGGAATGAAAGAAATTTCTTGCACATGTGTCCATATCCTTTCCTGGGGGCTTTCCGAATGGATTGCTGACCGGCTTCCGCCTTGCTGAAAACGCCGCGCTGCAGCGCTTTGCCGAAGCATGGGAATCGTTGCCGGACGATTCCTCATCCGGGCGTTCGGTACCCCCCGGCTTCCTTCGGCCGTCGGTTTTTTTGGATTCCGATCCCAAAGGGCCGATGCTTATGGGCGGCAGGAGGCGATGAAGTCGCTGATGCGCTCAAGGGCAAGCATCAGCTTGTCCATGCCGGTGGCGTAGGAGCAGCGGATGTTGCCTTCTCCGGAGGGACCGAAGGCTGTGCCGGGGACACAGGCCACCTTCTTTTCCTTCAGGAGCCGGGAGCAGAATGCGTCACTGGTGAGGCCGGTGCTCCGGATGGAAGGGAAGACATAAAAGGCACCGTAAGGCTCGAAGCAGTGGAGTCCCATTTCCCGGAAAGAGGATACCATGAGCCGGCGACGGCGATCATAGCTGTCCCGCATGCGGAGGACGTCCTCATAGCCATTTTCCCGGCCTATGCGGAGCGCTTCGGTTGCCGCAACCTGGGAAGGACGGGGAGCGCACATAATGGTATACTGATGAATCTTATTGATGACGGAGATCAGCTCCGGGGCACCGCAGATATAGCCGACGCGCCAGCCGGTCATCGCGAAAGCCTTGCTGAAGCCGTTGATCGTCAGCGTCAGGGGATCCATGCCGGGGAGAGAAGCAAAGGAAACATGCTCCTTTCCATCGTAGATCAGTTCGGAATAGATTTCATCGGAAATCACCAGGATCTCATGGCGGCGGACAACTTCGGCGATGGCTTCCAGATCCGCCTTCTCCATGATGGCTCCTGTGGGATTGTTGGGATAGGGAAGAATGAGCGCTTTGGTACGGGGAGTGATGGCAGCTTCCAATGCCTGCGGACGCAGGCGGAAATCCTCTTCCTCCCGGGTGACAACCGGTTTCGGCACGCCGCCGGCGAAAACCACACCCGGAGCATAGGAAACATAGCTGGGTTCCGG
>CACZSC010000319.1 GCA_902783755.1 uncultured Ruminococcus sp.
ATACGGTGGGGTGGATCACAAAGTTGCGGCAGCCCAGCAGATGGCAACCGTAGAGACCGAGCTTGTAATTGTCCGAGATCTCCTTCACGGTCATGCTGGGATCGTCATATCCCTCCCAAGCTCCATAGGAACCGTGGACCTGGAATACTTCTATGCCATGTCTGTCCGCTGCGGCCCTGATGGGGGCGCAGTGCTTTTCCATGGCGGCTCTGCTCCCGTAATATGGTCTTTCGGTCTCCTCGAGACTTTCGTCCACGGTCCCGAATCCCAGTTCCTTCATCCTTCTGAACCGTTCATCGGGATTGTCGAGATACCAGAAAGCGCCGCCAATTATGCCTGTCTTCATGCTTTGGGTTCTTCCTTCTTTTCTTCGTCGTCGGTGTCTTCAAGGTTCAGAAGGGCTTTCTTCTCATTCTTGATCTCCCAGTGGATCAGGAAGGTGAGCACGCCCCTCAGGAGGATGATTGCGCCCAGGATCCCGAGCTCGGCCCAGTCCCGGACCACCACGGTCCTGAGGACCTCGCCGCCCATCTTGAATTCCAGGGCCAGGGCGATGCCCTGGGCCAGTTCAAGCCTGAGGCCGGGCTTGCGGCCTATCCACAGTATGAAGGACTTTACGGCTGTGAAAACAAGAACGCATACACCGAAGAGCTCCATGACCATCGTGCATATCTGCACCACGTTATACAGAACGCCTTCAGCTCCGTCTATAAAAGCTTCCATTGACTATGTCCTTTCCTTATCTCGCGACCGCGATGAACACGGTGCGGGGAGCCACGCTTGCGGAATCCGTTATGATGTCTTCGGTGGGATATACGACCTCGTCAGCAAGGATGGGGGTCCATCCGCCTTCGGGAAGAGTGAAGGATATATCGGAATCCGTCGGGTTGATGAGCGCCACCGCCAGGAGCTCACCGTCACGTTCCCATCTCACGGAGATCGCGCAGTTCGCGAGAATCTCGCAGGAGACATCGGCTTCAGTGAAGAACTTGTTCGATTTTCTCATATCGATAAGAGCTCTGTAGAAGTCTCTCATCTCCATCTCGGGACTGCCCTTTGTCAGGGAATCCCAGTCGATGTTGTTGATGGCGTCGGAGGACTTATAGCTGTTGTGATCCCCGTCCTTGGTCCTGAGGATCTCCTCGCCTGCCAGGAAGAATGGGATGCCTTTTGACAGCATTATGATCGAAGTGCCGAAACGGTTCATCTGAAGCCTTTCAGCCTCGGTATTGTCCGGATTGGATATGAGGAGCTTGTCCCACAGGGTGTTGTTGTCGTGGCATGCCATGTAATTGATCACGGCGTTGCCGGGGACGTTCCAGCCCACTCCTGGCGTCAGGACGCCGCCGGTGATCCCGAAGACCACCTTGCTAGCGTTGGACTTGTTGACCGTGCCGTTTATGTATCCGGTGTCCTTCGCATCGAACACGCTGCCCTTGAGGCCGTCGCGGATCGCGTCGTTGAATACGGCTATGGCACCGATACCGGGTTCGGTTGCCGTAATCGTCTTTATATTCGCCTGGTTGGCCTGCCTGGACGATGTCAGGGTCGTGGTGCCGCCGGTCCAGCCTTCTCCGTAGATGATGGCATGGGGATTGATCTCATGCACGGCGGTCTCGATCTCCTGCATGGTCGCCGTGTCGTGGTGGGCCATCAGGTCGAACCTGAACCCGTCTATGTGGTACTCGCTTGCCCAGTATTTGACGGAGTCCACCATGAACTTTCTGAACATGGCCCTGTCGGAAGCGGTCTCGTTGCCGCAGCCGGAGCCGTTGGAGAGCATGCCAGAGGCGTCATAGCGGTAGTAATAGTAGGGAACTATCTTCGTGAAATTGGAGTTGGCGTCATAGGTGTGGTTGTATACAACGTCCATCACCACGCCCAGCCCTGCGTCGTGGAGCGCTTGGATCATCTGCTTGAATTCGGTAATTCTGACTTCTCCGTTGTACGGATCCGTGGAGTAGCTTCCTTCGGGAACGTTGTAGTTCTTCGGGTCATAGCCCCAGTTGAACTGAGGTTCGTCCGAGGATTCGTCCACGGTGGCGTAGTCGTAAACGGGCTGCAGATGTACGTGGGTTATCCCCAAGTCAACGAGATACTCCACGCCGACAGCTTCGCCAGAAGAGTTCACCAGTCCCTTTTCGGTGAACGCCAGATACTTGCCGGGATATTTCGACGATTCTATCCTGTTGGAGAAGTCCCTTACGTGGACTTCCCAGATCACGGCTTCGTTGTACGAGGTGATGCCGTCGTAGAATTCGTCCCTGTCGAACCCTTCGGGATCTGTCTTCGAGAGGTCTACGATCATGCCCTTATTACCGTTGACTCCCACAGCCTTCGCGTAGGGATCCACGACCTCGTTCTCTCCGATGGACGTAGTGACCGTATACGTGTAATATATGCCGTGGCCGGCAGCCGGCTTCATGCTGTCCGGGCCGGGTTGTGACGGGAACTCTGCCGTCCATACTCCGTGGTCGCCCTTTGTCATGACGATCCTGTAGAATGGGTCGCTGGCGTCCCCAGTCTCATAGAGGTTGAGATCCACTGATGTGGCCGTAGGCGCCCAGAGCTTGAATCTGGTGACGTCCCCGTCGATGACGGCCCCCAGGTCGTCTCCTTCGTAGAAGTAGGCGTCATTGAAGGAATCACTGTCGAATACGTAAGTGGGAACCACGTTCACGGGTTCGAACCCTTCTATCTTCAGCACGTAGTTCTTTGACACGTCAAGCTCCTCGCCCGTGAAGATGACGCCGCTCACCACTTCATTGTTGAGGCTGGACAGGTCGGTGATCTCCACCTGACGGTCTCCGTCAAGGAGCTGGATCTGGTCCAGGGAAGTGATCCTGGTGGCGGGGGACAGGGTATACCTGATCTGGTTGAGGGTCATGATGCCCGCCATGGTCAGGACCTTGGCCTGGTAAAGTGTCTTTCCACCGTCGTCGCTCATGTACATGGCTTTGTCTCCGGGTTTTAGATATACTTCTGTATCCGGTCCCGTGATGGCTGCGAACCGGTCGCTGTCATAGTCTTTCGTGGCGTCGCCCCAGCTGGTCCCGCCGGGATCCGAGCAGTTCTTCCTTACGATGAACCCGACTTCCGATACCTCTTCGGGCACGTTGAGGACAACCTTCACCCCGTATTCGCAGGGATGGAAGAGGTATCCGCGTCCGTCAGCGTTGGGGAACCAGATCCACATGTCGCATTTCGAATAGTCCGCGCCGTCCGAGTACCAGTAGAAGGTTATCTGGTTCTTTCCTTCCTCGTGTTCCAGGAAAAACTCGGGCTCTGTGTCCTGCGGCTGAGTGTCGTCCGGCTGTGTGTCCGCCGGTTCCGTGTCACCGGGCTTATCCGTCCCGGGATCCGCAGGATTGCCGCATCCAGCGAACACTCCCAGGATGAGAGTGAGAAGCAGGAGCAGTGCGATCATTTTTCTGAGAATATGCTGCATATCGTCCTCC
>CACZSC010000320.1 GCA_902783755.1 uncultured Ruminococcus sp.
AGCGATTTCATCAACGAGCTGTGAGATACAGGCAGCGATCCGGATGGCACTGACACCCAGTTCCGGATTGGAGGCGTGGGCGGAGATTCCTTCGGCAACGATCACGGGGCGCAGACTGCCGTTATGCCCGATAGCGACCCGGGATAGGGTCGGCTCCCCGACAATACAGTAGTCCCCTCTGACCAGCGGGTGAGTTACCAGCGCACGGGCACCGGAAGAGTGGCTTTCCTCATCCACGACGGCGGTGTAGACAATGGTGCCGTTTACTCCTTCCGGATTGCGAATGATATTCTTGACGGCCATTGTCAGGCATGCAAGTGGTCCTTTGGCATCGGTAGAACCGCGGCCGTACGCTCGGTTTCCGCGGATCACCAGTTCATAAGGATCCGTATCCCAGCCGTCGGCAGGGGGGACGACATCCATATGGGAATTGAGAACAACGGTCTTGCCGCCATCTCCGAAGGTCTTTACAGCAATGACGTTCTTCAGACCCGGCAGCGCCTCCTGCTGTTCAACATGGTCCATCCCCATCAATGTGGCGTATTCCGCCAGAAAATCGCTGATTCCAGCCTCACTTCCGTCCGTAGATGGGAACGACACCAGCTTCTTCAGAAGCCGATATAATTCAGATTGTTCTGTCAGCATAAGCGTCCTTTCTCCGGAAACAACCCAGGAAACAGAGGTTTGTCAGGCATAGGGGAAAGCGTGTGCTCTGCCTCTTTCCAACTTGACTTTCCCTATTCGTGATGCTATTCTGTACCCAAGATTGTCGACAATATTTTATCGAAAAAATCATAACATGATTTCCAAAAGTTGTAAAGGAGGAGCTTTCCTTGAGAGATGTCCTGATTCGAAACCCCCTGATCTATGACGGAACCGGCTCTCATCCGTTTTATTCCGATGTACTGCTGAGAGACGGAAAAATAACACGTATTGCGAGGGGAATCCCGATTTCCGGAGACTGTGAAGTGGTGGAAGCGGAAGGGCTCGCGCTCAGTCCCGGATTTATTAACACGCACAGCCACAACGAACTGGAACTGCTCCGTAATCCGGAGTTGCGACAGGTTGCAAGTCAAGGAATTACGACAGAGGTTCTCGGACAGGACGGCTCCTCCGTTGCCCCGGTTACCGAAGAGCTCCTGCAGGAGTTGGCGGATAATATGGCGCCTCTCGCAGGAACTATGAATGGACCATATCCATGGCATAGCTTTGCCGATTATATGAAGGCTGTGGAACAAGCTCACCCCGCTTCCCGCTTCGTCAGTCTTGTCGGGCACGGAACAATCCGGATGAATGTCATGGGCAATGACAATCGGGAACCGACATCAGAAGAGCTGGAAGCAATGAAGCAGCTGCTTGCTCGCTGCATGGAGGAAGGCGCGAAAGGGATGTCCCTGGGACTCATCTACCCGCCGGGAAGTTTTGCCAAAACGGATGAACTCATTGAACTGGCCAAAGTAGTTGCGGCTCATGATGGGCTCATTATGGTTCACATGCGCAGTGAAAAGGATAAACTCCTCGAATCGGTAGAAGAAATGCGGCAGGTAGTGGAAAACAGCGGTGTCCGCCTCCAGATTTCCCACCACAAGGCACTCGGGCCGAGCAACTGGGGAAAGGTCCGACAATCTGTTGCTGCGATTTATGCCATGCGGGAGAAGGGGTTCGACGTGACGATCGACCAGTATCCGTGGACGGCAGCCTGTACCGGCCTGAAGGTCTGCGCTCCTCAGTGGGCTTACGACGGCGGAGAACAGGGTTTCCAGAACCGCCTGAAGAATCCGGAGGAATACAGCCGGGTTCTGGCCGAGACACAGGCAGAGATAAAAATGCGCGGCGGCGCATCCTGCATTATGCTTGCCTCCGTGGCGACGGAGGAATATGCCTGGATGGCCGGACAGAAACTGGACTATATCTGCGACCGGTTAGGCATGGAACCCGGTGCTGCGGTTTTGCACATTCTGCAGCATGAAGGACCCGAAGTGATTGCCATTTATTTTTCCATCTCCGAAGAGGATGTGCAATTTGTCATGAAGCACGATATTCACTGTGTCTGCACCGACGGCATCATGGGTGCGCATCCGCATCCGCGGGCATACGCCTCTTTTCCGCGTTTTCTCGGGCACTATGTTCGGGAAGAGAAAGTCATGCCTCTGGAAGAAGCCATCCGGCACATTACCGGAGAACCGGCCCGCCGTCTGCGTCTTTGGGACCGAGGCCTGATCCGGGAGGGCATGGATGCCGACTTGGTGCTTTTTGATCCGGCGACCATTGACAGCCGAAACAGTTACTTGGAACCGACGATTCCTTCTGTCGGTATTTCCCGCGTCTGGGTGTTGGGGGAAGAGAAATTCCGAGGCTGAATGGATAAGAGGCGTGTGATGCGGAAAAGGAATTCCAGATCAACTGCAGGAGAAGCATCCGACAGCATTATAAAAAACAATATGCTGTAAATCGGGATTAATCTCCTCGGTCTGGCAAGCGATCATTTGTTGGCTGCGGATGCAATAGTCGGACTCAACGATTACGAGCAGGCA
>CACZSC010000321.1 GCA_902783755.1 uncultured Ruminococcus sp.
ATTTGTGGTTGTTCCGAAGGGTGTCCACTGACATCCTGCCAGTAAAAACGCACATGTAACAGGTATTGCCGCTGCGGCTGCCCTAACGACAAGTATTTTTTTCTTTCTTAACCATCATGATAACCTTTCCTCAGATCATTGCACCTTTTTTAAATACAGTAATACTTCGTCATGAAATATGTCCTGTCCCGGTCAACGATTTTTCTTCCGGATCCTGCCAACAGCTCTTAGGAATTCTGCTCGCGCTCCGCGATGATATCTAAAAGGTAGTGTGGTGTAAAGTACTTGTCCATGAACTGGTAGTAGCCGGTCAAGGGGAGTACGGCCTTATACTGGTCGACCAGAAGGTCCTGCTTAATACGTATGTCACCCGGTCCGGCGATGTCCAGGACATTTTGCTCATCCGCCGAGTACGCCTTCCATTTGATCCGGTCTGTCGACGGATCGCCACAGCGCGCGAAATTGGTCCACATCTGTTGAACAGTCGTGTAGATCTCCTCTGAGATGTTCGTGCCGTTGAAGGGGCTGTTTGTCCCGATTTCGCGAATGTCGAATACGAAAATCAGCTCCACAGAATGTGCTGCTCCCACTTCCTCATTGCTGCCGGGATATGACCAGTAGTAGCAAAACGTTTTGTTAAACGCACTCTGTGCGTCAAGCTGTTCAAGCATGGGAACCCTGAACATGAGCTCATTGATAAACTCCGTCTCCACAAGTCCCGGCTCCGGTGTCCTGCAGACCTGCCGGAATTCCTCAAAATACTTCTTATCCTCTTCCTTTAGGCACATGGCTGCGTCGCCCACGGCACGCCGGGCGAATAACTTTTGTTCTTCCATGCTCAGCATCGCACCCTCGCCCATGAACAGCCTGGCCTCGTCAGCCGTGCTGCCTGCCATGATGGATATGTGCTTTGCGTAGCCCTTCTTATACAGCTCGATGGGCGCTTCAGGGAGCACCTCGGTTCCGTAATAAGGACAGGAAGTGAACTTGCCTACTGCTTCGACATACGCCTTCTGGAGTTCCTCTTCGCTCAGCGCCATGATTTCGTCCATGGTCTTACAGCCGGTGTACTCGAGCAGAGCCTTAGTCTTGCCCTGCGCGGAATCGCAGTCCACCGGGAAGGCCAGGGTGGTAGATCCGCTCTGGGCGATGACCTTTTGGAAATACCGGTTTGCCTCCTTCATGACCGGCAAAATAGAAACCGAGCCGCCGCCGGCGCTTTGTCCGAAAATGGTCACGTTGTCAGGGTCGCCGCCGAAAGCGGCTATATTCTCGTGTATCCACCTGAGCGCCATAGCCTGGTCCAGCAGACCGTTGCATGGTGCCGTCTTGAAGTTTTCGCCGCCGGGCACCGACGAGAAGTCCATGAACCCGTACATGTTCAGGCGATAGTTGATGTTCACCTGTATGATGTCACTATGCCTCTGGACGAGATTGGCTCCGCAGTATTCGGACTGCGAGCCCGAGCCGATGACGTATGCTCCTCCGTGGATCCAGACCATCACCGGCTTCTTCTCTGTTTTATCGTCGGCGTTGACCCAGATGTTCAGGTAGAGGCAGTCTTCGGATTCCAGTTTCTGATTGCAATCCGGATAGCCTAGTGAGCCGAAAGCGCCCTTTCCGTAGTACCTGGCCTCGAAGATCCGGTCGCCCGCGTCCACATATTCCGGCGCCTTGAAGCGGCGTTCACCCACCGGCGGCTTTGAGTAGGGAATGCCCAGCCACGATGTGACCCCGTTCTCCTCAGTTCCGATGAAGGTGCCGTTCACGCACTTTACTGCAAGGGTCTTGTCATAGTCTCCCGTGATCTCGCTGTTCAGGCTCTCGTACGGCTCGTAAATGGCCAAATCCTTGAATTCCCTTTTCATTTCACTCATTGCATAGTTCTCCTTTCATTATTTTTCGTCTATCTAATTATTCCTTGTTTCTTTCGTTACCGATCAGACATCCCTTACCCACTTTCAGCATCTTTTTATCATTTCTTAATATACCGTTTTACCCATGAACACGGTTTCAAGCACCTTGATATCCTGAATCTGATCAACCGGAGTAGTTTCGATGTCACTGTCCAGAACAACAAGTTCTGCAGATTTTCCAATCTCGATGGAGCCGGTCACATCCTCCAGATGCGCTTGATAGGCTGCGTTGATCGTATGCGCTTGAAGCGCTTCTCTAAGACTTATG
>CACZSC010000322.1 GCA_902783755.1 uncultured Ruminococcus sp.
GAGGGCGTGGACCTTGAGGGCTTCGACTTCTTCGGCATGGCGGCGGACCTGACCGCTGAGACTGCGGCCAAGGCGCGCATAAACGAATCGTCGGAACTGGACCCGGAGGATTTCGGTGATGAGGAATTCAAATACGAATGCCCGAAATGCGGCTTCCGCTTCAACTGAGTTCCCTTGGAAATGGCGGCTCACAGATCTTGACGGGCGGCCGAAGAACGGGCTGAAAGTATTCTCGTGCTTCAGCTGCGGCGGCGGTTCGTCCATGGGATACAAGCTGGCGGGGTACTCCGTCATAGGGAACTGCGAGATAGATCCCGATATGATGCGCATCTACCGGGAGAACAACCATCCTGAGCACAGCTTCCTGATGGATATCCGGGACTTTGTAAAGCTGCCGGATGAGGAGATCCCGGAGGAGCTCAGGCATTTGGACATTCTGGACGGATCGCCTCCGTGCTCCGTGTTCTCTATGGCGGGCAACAGGGAGGACGGATGGAACGTGGAGAAAACGTTCCGGGAAGGGCAGGCAAAGCAGCGGCTCGACGACCTGTTCTTCTATTTCATCGACGTGGCCAAACGGCTGCAGCCGAAGGTCGTTATCGCGGAGAACGTGAAGGGCCTGCTGACGGGAAACGCGAAAGGCTGGGTCAACCGGATCGTAAAGGCGTTCGGGGAGGCGGGGTATACCGTACAGATGTTCCTCCTGAACGCCGCACAGATGGGAGTTCCGCAGAAACGAGAGCGGGTGTTCTTCATCGCCCACAGGAAAGATCTGCCGTACCCAAAGCTGAAGCTGGACTTCCGGTCAAAGCCGATACCGTTTTCTGCTGTCCGTGAACCCTACGGGAAACCTATAGCGGAGGACAGCATTTCGGCTAAGCTGCTTAAATACCGTATTCCCTCCGACAGGAACGTGGCGGATATAAGCGTAAGAATCAGGAAAAAGAACTCAGGCTTCACCACACCGATCAACCATGACGATGAGCCTGTGCAAACGGTAACCTCAGGAGGAAACGCCTACCGGATGTGCGATGGACTGCTGATGACGGACAGGGACTTCATTAACTGCCAGACGTTCCCGCAGGATTACAATTTCCTGGGTGAAAACGTGCAGTACGTCTGCGGCATGAGCGTCCCGCCGGTTATGATGGCGAAGATCTCTGAGCAGGTGTATTTGCAGTGGCTGAGAGAGTAGCAGGACCTCAAAAACTCATTGTCGCCTGAGAAAAGAAACGAGCCCGGCCTTTCCACCAGTGAGAATAAAACCCAGCAGGCGTACAATAAGACTCGGACTCGATAAACCAAATATAACAGTATTAAGAACAGCAGTCAACTATTGAGGCGTGCGCCTAAAGATTTGCGAGGTAGTTGAATGACGCTTTACCGAGGGGACCAGTACGCGGTCCCTTTTGTCGTTAAACTGAAAGATGAGATCGTTACTCCTGAGATAGCAACGGATGTCCGAATACAGATCGGCAGCGACCTTCGGGAGATGACCTCTCACTCACTGACGTACAACCCCGATAAGCAGACCTGGGATTTTTATGTGACAGAAGAGTTTACGCGCTCCTTGTCTGGGCGGATCGTTATGTATCAGGTGGGGATAAAGATAGGGGAGGAGATTCGGTACTCCCCGGCCCAACAGCTGCCGATAGGGGATAACATCATAAAGGCGGTGTGGTCAGATGCCTGACACGATCTACATATCGGGAGACGTCACTGCCCAAATTGATGAGCCTAATCCTGTTACCGCCGAAATACCAGACGATGACCCGGTCTCGGCGGAGTTCACCAACCTGACCCTTATATACGGGAAGCTTCCCGTTGGCGGCAGCGTTGGAGATATCCTGCTGAAACGCTCCGGCCAGAATTATGACGCGGAATGGAAAGCAATTGAAGAGGCCGGGTTTAGGCATATCTACTACGATACTACCGACAACTGGAACGCGCAGACGACTATGATCTCCGAGGCGGGAGCCATCTACATCTACAGCGACTACTCTGAGGTCGACGGCGTCAAGGTCCCCGGAATCCGTATCGGCGACGGGATGGCGTATCTGGCGGATCTGCCTTTCGCGTCCCAGGAGACGATGAGCATCCTGACGCGCCATATCAATGATACGGACATACACATCACTGCCCGGGAGCGGGCGTTCTGGAACAACAAGGTCACGTCTGTTCTTGACCAGCTGGATGCCGAGAACCTTGTGCTGACAAAAGATTTCGTTTAAGGGGGAAACCTTTAATGCCGGATATCTCAAAAATCACGCTGCCAAGCGGCACATCATATGACATAAAAGACGCCACGGCACGTGAGCTGATCGCGAGTATAGAGACATCTATCACTGGCGCCATGAGCTACGTTGGCGTGACCACCACGGCCCTGAC